>JBGPMJ010000078.1:0-8997 GCA_041486935.1 Candidatus Limnocylindria bacterium
GCGGCTTGACACGGCAACGTCCGAGCGGCCACGCTTCGCGGCACGCCCAAGGAGCGCCTCCCCGGATGACGATCACCACGCGGCCCGGCCCGGCCGCACCCGTCAGCCCCGCCGCCCCGAGCCCGGTCCGGCTGCCCCGGGCCGGTGAGCTCGCGCGCGGCCACGCCCGTGGCGCGCCTCTCCGTCGCGAGGGACCGGCCAAGCTGACGGGCACCGCCCTGTACGCGGACGACCTCGTCACCCCCGGCGCCTGGTACGGCGCCACGATCCGCTCGACGGAGCCGCACGCAAGGCTGCTCGGCCTCGACTTCGGCGCGGAGTTCGACTGGTCGCGGGTCGTGGTCGTCACGGCCGAGGACATCCCCGGCGACAACGTCGTCAGCCTCATCACCGACGACCAGCCCATCCTCGTGCCGGTCCATGGCGAGATCCGCCACCAGGCCGAGCCGGTAGCCCTGCTGGCCGCCGCCGACCGCGACACGCTGCGCGAGGCGAAGGCCCGCCTCAGCCTGCGCACTGAGCCGCTGGCCCCGGTCTTCGACCCGCTGGTCTCGAGCCAGGTCTTCGCCCACTACGAGATGGGCAAGGGCGACATCGCGGCCGGGTTCGCCGCGGCGGACCTCGTCGTCGAGGGCACCTACCGGGTCGGCCACACGGAGCAGCTCTACATCGAGAACCAGGCCATGATCGCCGTGCCCCGTGAGGATGGCGGCATGACCGTGACCGGCTCGCTGCAGTGCCCCTACTACGTGCACAAGGCATTGAAGCGAGCGCTGGCGCTCGACTCGGAGCGAGCCGTCGTCATCCAGGCCGAGACCGGCGGCGGCTTCGGGGGCAAGGAGGAGTACCCCTCGCTCCTTGCCGTGCACGCCGCGCTGCTGGCCCGGCGCATCGGGCGGCCGGTGCGCATGATCTACGACCGGCACGAGGACATCGCGGCCACCACGAAACGGCACCCGGCCATCGTCACGCACCGCACCGGCGTGACGCGCGATGGGCGGATCGTGGCCCAGGAGATCGACCTCGTCCTCGACGGCGGCGCCTACTGCACGCTCTCGCCGGTCGTCCTCTCGCGGGCGACTATCCACGCCGGTGGCCCCTACGACGTGCCCGACGTGCGCATCACCTCGCGCGCCGTGGCCACGAACACGCCGCCCAACGGCGCCTTCCGCGGCTTCGGCGCGCCGCAGGTCGAGTTCGCCGCCGAGATGCAGGTCAACCGCATCGCCGAGACGCTAGGCATATCGCCACTGGAGCTGCGCCGCCGCAACGTCTACCGCGAGGGCGGGGTGACGCCGACGCGGCAGGTGCTGCGCGAGAGCGTGGCCGCCGAGGAGGTCCTCGAGCGAGCCGCCGAGGCGGCCGAGTTCGAGCGCATCCGCGAGCGCACGGCGCGCGAGCGGGCGGCGAGGACGGCGGGCGTCCGGACGGCTCGCGGGATCGGCCTGGCGCTGGGCTGGCACGGCGCCGGCTTCACCGGCTCGGGCGAGGAGAGGATGGGCTCGGTCGCCAGCGTCGAGCTGACCGCCGAGGGGGCCATCCGCATCCTGACCGCCTCGACCGAGATGGGCCAGGGCACGAAGACGATCTTCCCCCAGCTCGTGGCCGACGAGCTGGGCGTGCCCTACGACGCGGTGGAGATCGCGCCCCAGGACACCTCGATCGTGCCCGACTCGGGGCCGACCGTCGCCTCGCGCACGGCGATGGTCGTGGGCGGGCTCATCGTCAAGGCCGCGCGACGGCTGCGCGCCCAGGTCGAAGAGCGCACCGGGCGACCCTTCGCGGAGAGCTACCTTCACGACGCACAGACGTGGGGCGGCACCCGGGAGGATGAACGCTTCGAGCCGTACCCGGGCGTCCACTTCGACGACGCCACCTACACCGGCGACGCCTATCCCGCCTTCGGCTGGGCCTGCGCCGTGGCCGAGGTGGAGGTGGATCTCGACACCGGCGAAGTCGCCGTCCGCTCGGTCGTCGCCGCCGACGATGTCGGCCGGGTCATCCACCCGGTCCTGGCCGAGGGACAGGTGGAGGGCGGCACGCTCCAGGCGGTGGGCTACGCGACGATCGAGGAGATCAAGCTGCACGACGGCCGGTACCTCAACGACCGGCTCCAGACGTACCTCATCCCCACGGCCGTCGACGCACCGCGCATCGATGCGATCCTCGTCGAGGCGCCCTTCGCCGGCGCCCCGCACGGTGCCAAGGGCGTGGGCGAGCTACCCATGGACGTCGGCGCGCCGGCCGTCGTGGCCGCCATCCACGACGCGACCGGGGTCTGGATCCACGACCTGCCCGCCTCGCCGGAGCGGATCCTCGCCGCGCTCGACGGGCACAAGCCGCCCGGGCCGCCGGGCATCAGCGCATGAGCTACGAGCTGATCGTCAACGGGGTCGAATTCGAGGTCGCCTCGCCGGGCATGCGGCGCCTCCTCGACGTGCTGCGCGAGGACCTCGGGCTGAGCGGCACGAAGGAGGGCTGCGGCGAGGGCGAGTGCGGCGCCTGCACGGTGCTGCTCGACGGCGAGCCGGTGGTCAGCTGCCTCGTCCCCGTCTGCCAGGCGGACGGCCACGCGGTGCGCACGGTCGAGGGACTGGCCACGGCCGGCCCGCAGGGCCCCGTCCTCTCCCCCCTCCAGGCGGCCTTCCTCGAGGCGGGCGGCGCGCAGTGCGGCATCTGCACGCCGGGCATGCTCATGTCCGCCGAGGCGTTCCTCGCCTCCGGCGCCGACCCGACCGAGGACGCCATCCGCGAGGCGATCGCCGGCAACCTCTGCCGCTGCACGGGCTACACGAAGATCGTCGAGGCCATCGAGCTGGCCGCGTCCGGGCGCGGCGTTGACGCCGCCTCGGACGCCTGAGCTGGATCCGAACGCCATCGCCATGCCCGCCGAGCCGCCGGTCGTCTCGCCCACGAGCCTGGCGCAGGCGTTCGTGCTGCTCGCGGCCGCGCCCCACCGACCGATCGCCGGCGGCACGGACGTGATGGTCCAGATCGCCGCTGAGACGACGCCGATCCCCGAGCGGATGCTGGACCTGTGGCGGCTCAACGAGCTGCGCGGCATCGGGCTCGAAGGCGGGGCTCTCGTCCTCGGGGCGCTCACGACGTACACGGAGATCCGCCGCTCCCCTCTCTGCGCGGAGCACGCGCCGGCGCTGGTCGAGGCGGCCGCAACCATCGGCGCGGTGCAGATCCAGAACCGGGGCACGCTCGGGGGCAATATCGTCAACGCCTCGCCGGCGGGCGACACGCTGCCGGTGCTGCTGGCGATGGATGCCTCGATCACCATCGGCAGCCTGCGCGGCGAGCGCACCGTGCCGGCCGAGGGCTTCTGGCCCGCCTACCGGCGCACGACGCTGCGGCCCGACGAGCTGGTCCTGCGCGTCAGCCTGCCACTCGTGGCCGGGCGCCGGGTCCGCTACCGCAAGGTCGGCACGCGGCGGGCGCAGGCCATCTCGAAGGTCGTCATGGCCCTGGCCTGGCGCGAGGACGGCGGTGTCTGGCGCGATGTGCGCCTCGCCCTCGGGTCCGTTGCGCCGACCCCGATCCGGGCCACCGAGACGGAGCGCGTCCTCGAGGGCGCCGCTCCCCGTGAGACCGTCGCCGACCACGCCGCGGCCGTCCTGCGCGGCGAGCTGCGGCCGATCGACGACGTGCGCTCCACCGCGGCCTACCGGAAGGCAGCCGCCGCGCGCGTCCTGCATCGCCTGCTGCGCGAGGAGGGTGGCTGGTGAGCGCGCTGCCCGATGGGGTCGAGGTCCTGGCCCCCGTCCCCTCCGAGCACGCCCACATCCTCTCGGCCGAGGCACTGGCGTTCGTGGCGCGGCTCCAGCGCACGTTCGCGGCCCGCCGGGAGGTCCTGCTGGCCAGGCGGGGCCAGCGGCAGCGCGACCTGTCGGCCGGCGCGTCACCGGACTTCCTGCCCGAGACGGCCGCCATCCGGGCGGCCGACTGGCGCGTCGCGGACGCCCCGCCGGATCTCGACGACCGGCGCGTGGAGATCACCGGGCCGGCCGAGCCGAAGATGATGATCAACGCGCTGAACTCGGGCGCCCGCGTCTTCATGGCGGACCTGGAGGACGCCCTGAGCCCGGGCTGGTCGAACGTGATCGCCGGCCACGCCGCCCTGTACGACGCGGTGCGCCGCCGGCTGACCTTCAGCGGTCCCGAGGGCAAGGCCTACCGGCTCAATGAGCGCACGGCGACGCTCGTCGTCCGGCCACGGGGCTGGCACCTCGCGGAGCGGCACGTGGTCGTGGACGGGGCGCCGGTGAGCGCGAGCCTCTTCGACTTCGGGCTCTTCCTCTTCCACGACGGCCGCGAGACCCTCGAGCGGGGTGCGGGGCCCTACCTGTACCTGCCCAAGCTCGAAGGCCGGCTGGAGGCCCGGCTGTGGAACGACGTCTTCTTCTTCGGCCAGCAGGCGCTGGGCATCCCGCGCGGCTCGATCCGGGCCACCGTGCTGATCGAGAACATCCTCGCCGCCTTCGAGATGGACGAGATCCTCTTCGAGCTGCGCGAGCACGCCGCCGGGCTCAACGCGGGCCGCTGGGACTACATCTTCAGCATCATCAGGAAGCTCGGCGACCAGCCGGGATTCGTGCTGCCCGATCGCTCGCAGGTGACGATGGCGGTGCCCTTCATGCGTGCCTACGCGCAGCTTCTCGTGCGCACCTGCCACCGGCGCGGCGCGCATGCGATCGGCGGCATGTCCGCCTTCATCCCCAACCGGCGCGAGCCGGACGTGACGGCGAACGCCCTGGCGAAGGTGCGCGAGGACAAGGAGCGCGAGGCGGGCGACGGATTCGACGGGACGTGGGTCGCCCACCCCGACCTCGTGCCCGTGGCCGGCGAGGTCTTCGACCGGGTCCTCGGGGAGCGGTCACACCAGAAGGAGCGGCTGCGCGAGGACGTGCTCGTCGGCGCGGCGGACCTCCTCGACGTGCGCGTTCCCGGTGGACGGGTGAGCGAGGCTGGCGTGCGCCAGAACGTCAACGTCGGGTTGCAGTACCTCGACGCGTGGCTCCAGGGCACAGGTGCCGCGGCGATCTTCAACCTCATGGAGGATGCCGCGACGGCCGAGATCAGCCGCTCCCAGCTCTGGCAGTGGCGCCGCCGCGCGGTGCGGCTCGACGACGGACGCACGTTCGACGCCGACCTGTACGGGGCCATCCGCGATGAGGAGCTGGCCCGGCTGGGCGGGCGCGGGGCGGGGCGGCTGGGCGAGGCCGTGGTTCTGCTCGACCGGCTCGTCCTCGACGACGAGTTCCCGGAGTTCCTCACCCTTCGGGCGTACGAGCTGCTCGACTGACGTCGATAGCGCCATCAGAACTCGGAAGGAGAATGAGGATGGGAGACGAGGTCGCCAGCGGCCCGGGCGTGAGGGCTGCGGTCATGCGTGGCCCGGGACGCATCGGCGTGGAGCGCTTCCCGTATCCCGACGTGGAGCCCGGCGCCGTCCTGATCAAGATCGAGTACTCGGGCATCTGCGGTACCGACAAGCACACCTTTCGGGGCGAGACGAAGCAGTACGCCGGGACGTCGCACGAGATCGACATCGAATTCCCGCTCATCTGCGGCCACGAGAACGTGGGGGTCGTCGCGGAGACCGGCGGAGTCGTGCTCGACAGCGAAGGGGTCCCGCTCCGGCCGGGCGACAGGATCGTCCCCGCCGCGAACGTCGCGTGCGGCTCGTGCGTGTTTTGCCGGGGCGGTTTCCCCTACTACGCCTGCGAGCGTCTCGAGGACTATGGGAACAGCCTGACCGCCGCGCGCCCGCCTCACCTCTTCGGTGGCTGGGCCGAGTATCTGTATCTCCTTCCGGGGACACCGCTGTTCCGAGTGCCGGACGAGCTTCCGTCGGAGATCGCCGTCCTGACCGAGGAGATGTCGGTGACCCACGGCCTCGACACCGCGCGGATGCTGGCGGCCGACCTCCACGGGCCGCGGGTGGGCGAGACGCTCGTCGTGTACGGCGTCGGGCCGCTGGGTCTATGCCACCTCATCAAGGCTCGCCTGCTGGGGTGCGGGCAGATCGTCGCGATCGACCGCTTGCCGCACCGCCTGGAGGTCGCCGGCGCCTTCGGCGCGAGCCTGCTCCTGAACGTCACGGAGACCGACGAAGCCGACCGAGTCGCGCGCGTTCGGGAGCTGACGGGCGGCCTGGGCGCCGACATCGTCGTCGACGCCACCGGCGTCGCGACGGCGCTGCCCGAGTGCCTGCGGATGGTGCGTTACGGAGGCACGGTCGTCGAGGCCGGAGCCTTCGTCGACATGGGCCCCATCGAGATCAACCCGTCGGCCGATCTCTGCGCCCGCAACGTTTCGCTGCTGGGAATCGGCGGCGAGCGCAGCGACTTCTACCTTCCGACGATGCGGATGTTGGCCCTCAACGCCGAGCGTCTCCCGTTCGAGCAGGTCGTCAGCCACCGGATGCCCCTGGAGCGTGCGGCAGAGGCGATCGAGCTGGCCCAGGGCAACGATTCGATGAAGGTGGTATTCGCCCCGAACACCGTCCCGGCATCGACGTGACCGCGACCCGTCAGCGAAGAACCGGTGACTGTGGCTCGATCCGTCGGATGCCTGAGCCACGATCCGAGTCGCACCGCGTCCGTACCATGACATCGATGCGGCACGTGCCATTGTCGAAACCACGGTCGCTCGTTCGACATGTGGATAGTAGGAGGTCGCGCCGCACGGAGGCGCAACCCCTTCTGAGAACGAAGGGAGTCACCCGGTGCGCGTCATGATCCTGGCCAAGTCTCAACCTGGATCCGAGAACCCGACGAATCCCACCACCGAAGCCGTCGAGGCCTACGGGAAATTCCACGAGGAGCTGGCCGCCGCCGGCATCCTGCTCGCAGGGGACCGGCTCCACCCAAGCTCGAAGGGTGCGCGCGTCCGCTTCGAGGGTACATCCCGGACCGTGACCGACGGCCCATTCACCGAGGCCAAGGAACTCGTCGCGGGCTTCTGGATCTGGCAGGTCCGGTCCCTGGATGAGGCGATCGAATGGCTCAAGCGAGCGCCCTACGATGGTGGGGAATTCGAGATCCGGCAGATCTTCGATCAGCCGACGGCGGGTTGACCCACTCCTCGCACCAAGCCGCCTCGGGCCGGGGAGACGACGTCCATCGCGTCCTGGACGCGGTATGGCGGATGGAGTCGCCCCGGCTCGTTGCCGCGTTGACCCGGATCGTCCGGGACGTCGGCCTGGCCGAGGATCTGGCCCAGGACGCGCTCGAGGCCGCGCTCCGCCAGTGGCCGGACGCGGGCATCCCGGATCGTCCGGCGGCTTGGTTGATGGGCACGGCCAAGCATCGGGCGATCGACGCCCTGCGCCGGCGAACCACGCTCCAGCGCAAGGCGGAGGAGCTCGGCCGCGACCTCGAACTGGATCAGGGGACCCAACGTGATCTCGACACGGAGATCGACAACGCGGCAATTGGCGACGACCTGCTTCGCCTGGTCTTCATCTGCTGCCATCCGATCCTCTCCATCGAAGGGCGGGTCGCCCTGACCCTGCGCCTGCTGGGTGGCCTCGCCACGGACGAGATCGCTCGAGCCTTCCTCGTCTCGGAGTCCACGATCGGCCAGCGGATCGTGCGCGCGAAACGGACGCTTTCGGAGGCCCGTGTCCCATTCGAGGTCCCCCAGGGCGCCGATTTCGATGCCCGCCTCGCCTCCGTCCTGCAGGTAGTCTACCTCATCTTCAACGAGGGCTATTCGGCGACCTCCGGCGACGTCTGGGTCCGGCCTGCCCTGTGTGAGGACGCCCTGCGACTCGGTCGCGTCCTGGCAGGGCTGGTGCCCGAGGAACCCGAGGTCCACGGCCTCGTGGCCTTGATGGAGATCCAGGGGTCGCGGATGCGAGCCCGCACGGACCCCACCGGCAGGCCGATCCGACTCCTCGAGCAGCACCGCGCTCGATGGGACCGCCTGCTCATCGATCGCGGCCTGGCCGCCCTTGCCCGGGCCGAGTCGTTCGAGGGACTGCATGGCCCCTATGTCCTGCAGGCGGGGATCGCCGCTTGTCATGCCCGCGCACGGATCGCGGACGAGACCGACTGGCCCCGGATCGTGGCCCTGTACGACGCGCTCGCCCAGCTGACCCCGTCGCCGATCGTGGAGCTCAACCGGGCCGTGGCGGTTTCGATGGCCTACGGCCCCGCCGCCGGCCTTGAGCTCGTCGACGCCCTCGCGACCGAACCCTCGCTCATGGCGTACCACCTGCTCCCCGCCGTCCGCGGCGACTTCCTCATGAAGGTCGGCCGGTTCGATGAAGCCGCCTCGGAGCTGGCCCGGGCCGCCTCGATGACGCGCAACGTCCCTGAACGGAACCTGCTGCTGGAGCGGTCGCGGGCCGCCGGTCAGGCCGCGTTGGACGCGCGCGAGAGGTAGGCACCCTTCGACGACGGATGAGCCCACCCTGGCCCGTCCCGAGCACGGGAGGACGACCCGGCCGGTTTGCCGGACGAGCACCGCGCCGCCGCGGAAGAGCGTCGGTAGACGATCAAGGCGGCCGCCTCCCGAAGCGACAGAAACCATCGCGTGCCAGATGCCGGCCTACAGGAGTCACGGTGGTCGATTCCTCGTGTCCTACGCTGCGTTCAAGAACCACTACAGCCTCTTTCCCGCGAGCGAGGCGGTCATCGAGGCACTCGATGCGGAACTGAAGCCCTATTTGAGGGGCAAGAGGACGATCAGTTTCCCGGCAGACAACGCCCTCCCTGTCGCAGTCGTGACGAAGATCGTCAAGGTGCGGGTCGCCGAGAACGCAGCACGCCACGAGGGGGGCGCGAGGACGACCGGGCGAGACGGCGCGCAGGTCGTCGCGGCCCTCGTCGGATTGGAAATTCGGGCAAGGACGAGGACGGGATGACAGGAGTCGAGATCAAGGCGGCGCTGGATGGGCGCCTGAGTTCGTTGCCTACGCGGTCGAGCATCTCGCGTTGAGTCTTGGGGAAACGCATCCGACTGTCGTGGTTGGTCGCCGGA
>JBGPMJ010000079.1:0-8983 GCA_041486935.1 Candidatus Limnocylindria bacterium
GCCTGGGTGTGGAGCCCACAATCGGACTCGAACCGATGACCTCTTCCTTACCAAGGAAGTGCTCTGCCAGCTGAGCTATGTGGGCCCAGGGATGAATCGCGGGATCGTGATGGTGGGCAGGGAGGGAATCGAACCCCCACAGTCGAAGACGGCTGATCTACAGTCAGCGGAGCTCACCACCTGCTCAACCTACCCATTGCAGCGACGGCGACGGACCGAGACTGCGGTCTCGTGGTGGGCCCGGCGGCCGATGGATTTGCCTTGGAGCCGACGACGGGACTCGAACCCGGAACCTGCGGTTTACAAAACCGCTGCTCTGCCAATTGAGCTACGTCGGCGCGACAGGCAAGGCCATACCGCAGATGACCCAATCCGGCGCCGGGAGATGATAGGGCCGCCTGCCCGGATGGGTCAAGCGCTTCCTGTTCGAGTGCTTCCTGTTCGAGTGCGCGGTGTTCGAGGTGAGCGCGGCGGCTCCGGCGGCTCCGGCGGCTCGGAGGCGGCATCAGTCGCCGTTGACTCGGCAGACTCCTGCTCGGCTGCCGTTGACTGCCGCGGCGTGGGCCAGGCTGCCGGCGGCATCGTGCGGGCTCGGCCCTCCGGGTCCCGCTGCGCCACGGCCTCGAACAGCAGGATCGACCCGGCGACTGCGGCGTTGAGCGAGCCCACCGCCCCGCGCATCGGGATACGCATGAACAGGTCGCAGCGGCGACGGACCGTGGGCCCCAGGCCCTGGCCTTCGCTCCCGACGACGATCGCCAGGGGCCCGCGCAGGTCGCTCTGACGAGCGGTCAATGGGGCATCGGCCTCCGAGCCGACGACGCGCAGCCCGTGCCCGTGGAGATCGGCCAGCGCCCCGCCGAGGTCGTCGACCGGGCAGAGCAGGAGATGCTCCACGGCGCCTGCGGACGCCTTGACCGCGGCGGGCGTCAGGGGGGCCTGCCGACGTACCGGGAAGACCACGCCGTGGACACCGGCCGCCTCAGCACTGCGCAGCAGCGTGCCGACGTTCTGGGGATCCTCCAGCGAATCGAGGACCAGCACGAACGGCGGCTCGGCACGCTCCGTTGCCCTCGCCAGGATGTCGTCCAACGACGCGAACCGGCGAGGTTCGACGACAAGCGCGACGCCCTGGTGGCCATCGAAACCGGCCAGCGCAGTCAGCGAACCGCCTTCGAGCTCGATGATCGGGATGCGCAACCGGGTGGCGTGGAGGACCAGCTTTTCCAGGGGGCCCCGACGTTGTGGAACGACCAGCAGACGGAGCGACGGGCGCCCGGCGGCAAAGGCCTCCTCGACCGGCCGGCGACCGGCGACCAGCTCTTCCTCGGGACCCAGCAGATCCGGTGCGGGAAGCGCGGACATCGGGCGCTGCCACGCTCGCGTCTCGCGAGGCCCGCCAGACCATGCCGGGGGTCCAGGTTGTCGTTCCCGTCGGTCTGGCGGACGCCAGCCTGGCCGAGTCGGCAGCGGTCGACCGGGCGCGCGCCGATCAGGCTGGCCAGGGACGGACGGCGGTCGTGGCCGGCTCTCGCCGAGCCGATCGCTCGCGGGCCGAGGCGCGCCGTAACCAGGCGCTGGACGGTCCCCGCGACCGTCGAGCGGGCGGTCACCTTCAGGACGCCATGGCCCGCGAGTCGGCGGCATCCGATCTCGAGGTGGCTGGCGACCGGGTCCCTCCGGGATCGAGCGATCTCGCGACTCGAAGGAGGCGCCAGGTCGCGGCGGCCCTGGGCCGCCTCGCCGGGGGCCGCCCGATCCCGGACCGAAGGCGCGTGGCCCGGGTGGCCGGCCGCTGCCTGGGCGCGGTCCCCGCCGCTCGGGAACGCCGGCATCCGGGCGTGGCAACGGCTCCGATCGGCCGCCAGGTCCGGATCGGTCGCCGGTCCCGCCGTGCCCGCCAGGCGGGCGTGGGCGTGGTCGACGGTCGTCGTTTCGGCGCGGCCGATCAGCCACGGCTCACCTCCGCGATCCGGCGCCAGCGCTGGCCGTCTCGGGTGTCTTCGACACTGATCCCAACGGCTGCGAGCTCGTCGCGGAGTCGATCGGAGGCGGCCCAGTCGCGGGCTGCCCGGGCCGCGTCGCGAGCCTCGAGGAGCGCCTCCATCTCCGGCCCGAGCCCGGCTTCGGGCTCGGGCAGCACCCCGAGCACCTGATCGAGGTCGCGTAGGACTTCGAGCGCGCGAGCGGCGTCGGCGCTCGACAGCGAGCGCCGCTCGATCCGTCGATTCAGCTCGCGCACGAGATCGAAGACGGCCCCCAGCGCCGCCGAGGCGTTCAGGTCATCGTCGAGCGCCGCGCCGAAGGCCTCGCGGCCCGCGTCGAGCGTCTCCAGGAGGGTCGGATCGTCGGCGCGCTCCTCGCGATAGGCTGAGAGGGCGGCGACCAGCGAGTCCAGGCGCTCCAGCGCTGCGGAGGCGGCGGTCAGCGATTCATCAGAATGGCTCAGGCTGGCACGGTAGTGGACCGAGATGAGCGCGAGGCGCAGCGCTCGCGACGAGATGCCGGCATCGAGGAGCTCGCTGACCCTGGCGATGTTCCCGGTCGATTTGGCCATCTTGGCCCCGTCCATCCTGAGATGGGCGCAGTGCAGCCACGTCCCGACGAAGGGCTGCCCGGTCGCCGCTTCGCTCTGGGCGATCTCGTCCTCGTGGTGCGGGAAGATCAGGTCGACGCCGCCGGTGTGGATGTCGAACGACGGCCCGAGGTGCTTCATCGACATCGCCGAGCATTCGATGTGCCAGCCCGGCCGGCCCGGGCCGATGCGCGTCGGCCAGTTCGGCTCGCCGGGCTTGGGCGCCTTCCAGAGGGCGAAGTCGCGCACGTCGTCCTTGCCGTAGTCGTCGGCCTCGACCCGCTCGCCAACCCGCAGCTGGCTCGGGTCGAGGCGCGCCAGCCTGCCGTAGGCGGGCCAGCTCGCGATGCGGAAGAAGATCGAGCCGTCGTCAGTACGATAGGCGTGGCCCTTCTCGAGCAGTGTCTCGATCAGAGCGACCATCTCCTCGATGTGCGCGGTGGCTCGCGGCAGGACGTCCGGCGTCATCAGGCGCAGCCGGCGCAGGTCCTCGCGAAAGGCGGCCTCATGGCGCGCCGTCAGCTGGCCGATGAGCACGCCCTGCCTGGCCGCGTCGCGGATGATCTTGTCGTCCACGTCGGTGATGTTCATGACCCATTTCACCGGGTAGCCACACCAGGCCAGGTAGCGGCGTAGCAGGTCGGCGAAGAGGAAGCTGCGGAAGTTGCCGACGTGCGCGGGCGCGTACACGGTGGGGCCGCAGCTGTAGATGCGCACGAGTGCCGGGTCGAGCGGCACGAACTCCTCGAGCGCGCCGCCGAGCGTGTTGCGGAAGCGGAGCGTCATCGCCGCATCACCGTGGCGAGTGCCTGCGCGGCGATCGATCGTCCGGCACCCTCTGGCCCATCGAGGTTGCCGGACGAGGCGCGCACGGAAACGGCCTCCGGCGCCAGGTCGAGCAGGCGGGCGATGACGTCACGCATGGCATCGAGGCGCTCCGCGCCGAGGCGGGGCCGGGCGCCGACGATCAGCAGGTCGAGCCCGGCCGGCCGCCAACCCAGCGCGCCGATCCGGCGCACGATCTCGGCCAGCAGCTCGCGCGAGTCGGCACCGCGCGTGGACGGCTCGTCCGCCGGGAAGATCCGGCCCAGGTCGCCCTGACCGGTCGCTCCGAGCAGCGCGTCGGCCACCGCGTGCAGCGCAACGTCTCCGTCGGAGTGGCCGTGCAGCCGCGGAGCGGCGGGGATGACGATGCCGCCGAGTGCGAGCCCGTCCTGCGGCCCGAACGGGTGGCTGTCCCTGCCCTGCCCCACGCGGGGTGGCCCGAGACGGTGCGCGAGGATCGCTCCGGCCCGCTCGAGGTCGTCGGGCGTCGTCACCTTCAGGTTGTCTGCGTCGCCGGGAACCGTCACGACGCGCGTGCCGCTCGCCTCGAGCAGCGCGGCCTCGTCGGTGAACTCCTCCGGGCCGTCCGGTGCGTGGGCGGCGAAGGCGGCTACAAGCAGCTCGCGGCGGGCGCCCTGGGGAGTCTGCGCGGTCACGAGATCGGCGCGATCCACCGTGCCCGCGACGACGCCGGCCTCGAGGCGCTTGACCGTCTCGGCCAGCGGACGGACCGGGATGGCCGCGCCGTGCTCCGCGGTGGCGGCGGCGACACGGTCCACGAGCCCGGGGCTTACCAAGGGGCGGGCGCCGTCGTGGACCAGCACGACCGGCGCGTCGGTCGCGGCCAGGCCCGCGGCCACCGACGCCTGGCGGCGCGACCCCCCGGCGACGACGACCGCCCCGTGCGCCCGGAGCCAGGGCTCGGCGCTCAACGCTTCCACGCGATCGGGTGGTACGACGACCACCACCCGCCGCACCGAACGGGCCGCCGCCACCGCGTCGATGGTCCAGGCCAGCAGCGCTCGCCCGAGGAGCGGAGCGTGCAGCTTGTCGATGCCGCCCATGCGACGGCTGGCACCGGCGGCGACGATGATGGCGTCGGCGGGGCCCGCGAGCTCCGTCATCGATCGGGGCGCGGGTGTGCGAAGACCATCCGGCCGGCCACCGTCTGCAGCACGCGGGTGACGGTGACCTCGAGCTCGCGATCGAGATAGCGCCCGCCGCCCTCGACCACGATCATGGTGCCGTCGTCGAGGAAGGCGACCCCCTGACCGGCTTCCTTGCCCTCCTGGATGACCTTTACGTGGAGCTCCTCGCCGGGCAGGAAGGCGGGCTTCACCGCGTTCGCGAGATGGTTCACGTTGAGGACCCGCAGGCCCTGCAGGTCGGCCACCCGGTTGAGATTGAAGTCGTTGGTGAGGATCGCCGCGCCGCGCGCCTTGGCCAGTGCCACGAGCTTGAGATCCACCTCGGCGATCTCCGGAAAGTCCTGCTCGACGATCTCGACCGGGACGCGTTCCTCCTTCTGGAGCGACGAGAGGATCTCCAGGCCGCGCCGTCCGCGGTTGCGCTTGTGGGCGTCGGGGTGATCGGCGATGTGTTGCAGTTCGACGAGCACGAAGCGCGGCACGACCAGCGTCCCGAAGAGGAAGCCCGACGCGGCGATATCGGCGATGCGGCCGTCGATGATGGCGCTGGTGTCGGCGACGATGACGGGGCCCGAAGTCGGCGGGGGCTCGTCGGGACGGTGCGCCGGCAGCAGCCCCAGGGCTTCGATCGCCTCGAGCAGATCGTGGCGCTTCACGACCGTCACGCCCAGCATGCCCAGCCCGAGCACCGCGGAGACGCCGAGCGGCAGGAAATCGCCATACGGCGAGGGCAGGTTGGAGAGCGGCAGGCCCATGAGGAGACCCATCAGCAGACCGACGAGCAGGCCCGCGACGGCCGTCACGAACTCGCCGGTGGAGAGCCGTTGCACCCCCCGCACGACGGCGCCCGCGGGCACGACCGTCAGGTAGGGCAGGATCAGGAAGCCCAGCACGCCCCACGCGATGACCCAGGCGGCGAGCATGAAGCCACCGTAGGGGGAGTCGGCGAAGAGGCCGCCCGCCGGTCCGCCGGCTGCTGCGATCTGCAGCGCGACGAGCGTGCCGAGGAGCGCCCCGAGGACCCGGATCAGCCTAGTCATGCGGCCGCCGAGCGTAGCATACGGACCGCTCGCGACGGCCGGGCGGCCCTCCGGCGATCCGCTCAGCTGCCGCTCCGTCGGCGTCCGTCGCCGCCGCCGTCAGTGCCGAGCCCGACGGCCAGCGCCTCGCGCAGCGTCGACGCTCCGACGACCTCGAGTCCCGGCACCACGGGGCGAGTCGCGCCGTCGCCGGCGGGCACGATGGCCCGCGCGAAACCGAGGCGGGCCGCCTCTCGCAGGCGGCGTTCGAGCCCGGCGACCGGCCGCAGCTCGCCCAAGAGCCCCACCTCGCCGCAGGCCACCGTCGCCGGATCGAGGGCGCGGTCCCGGTGCGACGAGGCCAGGGCGAGGGCGAGCGGCAGGTCAAGCGCCGGTTCCGCCACGGAGAGGCCGCCGGCGAGGCTGGCGTAGAGATCGTGACCGCCGATGGCGATCCCCGCTCGCCGGCCGAGCACGGCGACGAGGAGTGCCAGACGGTTGGGGTCGCAGCCGCTGACCGTGCGCCGAGGCGTGCCCGCCATCGCGGGCGCCACCAGCGCCTGCACCTCGACGAGGAGCGGCCGGCTCCCTTCGAGCGTGGCCGCCACCACGCTGCCGGCGGCCCCGGACGGGCGCTCGGTGAGGAAGGCGCGTGCCGGATCGGAGACCTCGGCCAGCCCGGAGCCGACCATCTCGAAGACGCCGATCTCCTCGGTCGAGCCGAAGCGGTTCTTGGCCGCGCGAAGAAGCCGGAAGGCGCCGTAGCGGTCGCCCTCGAGGGCCAGCACGGCATCGACGAGGTGCTCGAGCGTCTTCGGACCGGCCAGGCTGCCGTCCTTCGTGACGTGGCCCACGAGGATGACCGCGGTCGCGCTCGTCTTGGCGAACTCGGCCAAACGGGCCGCGGACTCGCGCACCTGGCCCACCGACCCGGCCGGGCCTTCCATGGCGTCGACGGTCACGGTCTGGATGGAGTCCACGACGAGGAGCCGTGGCGCCTCTCGGCGCGCGGCCTCGACGATCCGCTCGACATCCGTCTCGGCAATGACCCGCACCGCGTCGCCGGCCGGTCCGTCCATGAGGCCAAGACGCTGGGCCCGCAGGCGCAGCTGTCCTACCGACTCCTCCCCGGAGGCATAGAGCACGCTCGCCGTCGCCTCACCGGAAGCGGCCGCCATGCCGGCCGCGGCCTCGAGGACGAGCGTCGACTTGCCGATGCCGGGCTCGCCGCCCAGCAGGACGATGGACCCCGGGACGAGCCCGCCGCCGAGCACCCGGTCGAATTCGCCGATGCCAGTCGGCCGTCGCTCCACGTCGAGAGCGGCCAGGGCACGGAGGGGCTGGACGGCGCCCGGCTCGCGTGGCCCTGCCGGCCGTCGCGCACTGCGCGCGGGCGCATCGCGCACGAGGGTCTCGACCAGCGTGTCCCACGCGCCGCAGCCGCGACACTGGCCTTCCCAGCGGATGTGCGCGGTGCTGCAGGCCTGGCAGACGTAGCGGCTCGCGGGCCGCGCCACGCCTAGCGCGCCTCGACGGGGGTCTTCTCGGCGAGCGGCTCGATCGTCAGGCCGGCCTCTTCCGAGCGGTCCACGACGATCGTCTGTCCGGAGGTGAAGCGGCCCACCAGGAGCGCCTCGGCGAGCGGATCCTCGATCATGTTCTGGATCACCCGCCGCAGCGGCCGCGCGCCGTAGTCGGCGTCGTAGCCGATCTTGATGATGTGGTCCTTCGCTTCCTGCGAGACCTCCAGCCCGATGCCCTGGGCCTTCAGCTGCTCGCGCACGCGCGAGAGCATGAGGTCGACGATCTGGCGGATCTCGTCCACGGTCAGGGAGCGGAACACGACCAGCGAGTCGACGCGGTTCAGGAACTCGGGACGGAACTGCGACTTCAGCTGGTCCAGAACCTTCTCGCGCATCCGGTCGTACTGCTGGTCCGCCCGCTGCGCCTCGGTCACGGAGACAGCGTGGAAGCCGAGGCTGGTGTCCTTCAGCAGCGACTTCGCGCCGACGTTGCTGGTCATGATGATGACCGTGTTGCGGAAGTCCACTCGGCGGCCCTTGGCATCCGAGAGATGCCCGTCCTCGAGGATCTGCAGGAGGATGTTGAACACCTCGGGGTGGGCCTTTTCGATCTCATCGAGCAGCACGACCGAGTAGCTCTTGCGGCGCACCGCCTCGGTCAGCTGACCGCCTTCCTCGAAGCCCACGTAGCCGGGGGGCGCACCCACCAGGCGGCTGACGTTGTGGCGCTCCATGAACTCGCTCATGTCGATCTTGATGAGTGCGTCCTCGGAGCCGAACATGAACTCGGCGAGGCTCTTGGCCAACTCCGTCTTGCCCACGCCGGTGGGGCCGAGGAAGATGAACGATCCGATCGGCCGCTTGGGATCCTTGAGGCCGGCACGGGCGCGGCGGACGGCCTTGCTGATCGTCTCGATGGCCTCCTGCTGGCCGATCACGCGTGAGTGGAGGGCTTCCTCCATGTGCAGCAGCCGGTCGGACTCCTCCTGCGCGATGCGCGTCACGGGGATGCCGGTCCACATCGCCACGACCTGGGCGATGTCCTCGTCGGTCACCACCGGCTGGTCCGCGGACTGGCGCTCTCGCCAGTCGCTACGCAGCTGGTCGAGCGCCGACTTGGCCACGGCCTCCGCGTCGCGCAGGGCGGCCGCGCCCTCGTAGTCCTGGCTGTTGATGGCCGCGTCCTTCTCCTTCGTGACGCGCTCCAGCTCCTTCTGCGCCGCCTTGAGCTCGGCCGGCGTGGTGCTGGAGCGAAGGCGCACGCGGCTGGCCGCCTCGTCGATGAGGTCGATGGCCTTGTCGGGCAGGTGGCGGTCCGTGATGTAGCGGACCGAGAGGTCCGCCGCCGCCTTCACCGCCTCGTCGCTGATGCGGACCTTGTGGTGTTCCTCGTAGCGCGAGCGGATACCGAGGAGGATGTCGATCGTCTGCTCGAGCGTGGGCTCCTCTACCATCACGGGCTGGAAACGACGCTCGAGCGCGGCATCGCGTTCGATGTACTTGCGGTACTCGTCGAGCGTGGTGGCCCCGATGCACTGGAGCTCGCCGCGGGCCAGCGGCGGCTTGAGGATGTTGGCGGCGTCGATCGCGCCCTCCGCAGCGCCGGCACCCACGAGCGTGTGCAGCTCGTCGATGAAGAGGACCGCGTCGTTCGTGCTGCGAAGCTCCTCGATGATCTTCTTGAGGCGCTCCTCGAACTCGCCGCGGTATTTCGTGCCGGCCACGAGGGATCCGATATCGAGCGTCAGCACACGCTTGTTGAGGAGGCTTTCGGGCACGTCGCCGGAGACGATCCGCTGTGCCAGCCCCTCGGCGATGGCCGTCTTGCCGACGCCGGGTTCACCGATGAGGGCCGGGTTGTTCTTGGTGCGCCGGGAGAGGATCTGGATGACC
>JBGPMJ010000080.1:0-8982 GCA_041486935.1 Candidatus Limnocylindria bacterium
CCATCTTCCTGCCCACCGACGGCTGGCTCGACCCCTCGAACCTCGCCTTCGCCCTGGCCGCGGGAGCGAAGGCGCGCGGCGCGCGCATCCTGACCGAGCACCGCGTCACGGGCATCGGCGTCGAGGGCGGCCGCGTGCGCGGCGTGGTCACCGACCGCGGTGAGATCCGGACGGACGTGGTGGTCAACGCCGGCGGCATGTTCGCGCCGGAGATCGGCCGCCTGGCCGGCGTGACCGTGCCCATCATCCCCATGGCCCACCAGTACCTGCTGACCAGGCCGATCCCCGGCGTGCGGCCGGACGTCCCGACCATGCGCGACCCGGACAACCTGGTCTACTTCCGCGAGGAGGTGGGCGGCCTGTGCATGGGCGGCTACGAGCGCGACCCCGCGCCCTGGTCGCTCGATGGGGTGCCGCCCGACTTCAACGGGCGGCTGCTGGCCCCGGACTGGCCGCGCTTCGCGGCGATCATGGATGGCGCCGTGCGGCGCGTGCCGGCCATCGCCGACGCGGAGGTGACCCGGCTCATCAACGGCCCGGAGGCGTTCACGCCGGACAACGAGTTCATCCTCGGCGAGTCGGAGGTGCGGGGCTTCTTCGTGGCTGCCGGCTTCTGCGCCCACGGCATCGCCGGCGCCGGGGGCATCGGCCAGCAGCTGGCCCAGTGGATCGTGGGGGGGGAGCCGGAGCTGGACCTCTGGAAGATGGACATCCGCCGCTTCGGCGCGCAGTACCGCTCCCAGGCGTACACGCTGGCCCGGACGGTCGAGACGTACGCCACCTACTACGACATCCACTACCCCAACGAGGAGCGGCAGGCCGGCCGGCCGCTGCGCCTCTCCCCGGCCTACGAGGAGTTGCGCGCGCTCGGTGCGGTCTTCGGCGAGAAGTCGGGCTGGGAGCGGCCGAACTGGTTCGAGCCCAACGCCGCCCTGGGCGACGAGGCGCTGCGGCCGCGCGGCTGGGCCGGCCAGCACTGGTCGCCGGCCATCGGCGCGGAGGCGATGGCGACGCGGCAGGCGGCCGCCCTCTTCGACGAGTCGAGCTTCGCCAAGATCGAGATCTCGGGGCCGGGCGCCCTCGCCTTCCTGCAGCGGCTGTGCGCCAACGACACCGATCGCCCGGTCGGCTCCATCACCTATACGCAGATGCTCAACACCCGCGGCGGTATCGAGTGCGACTTCACCATCACGCGCCTGGCCGAGGAGCTCTTCCTCATCGTCACCGGGACGGCGTTCGGCAACCACGACCTGGGCTGGATCCGGGCGCACCTGCCCGCCGACGGCTCCGTCCGGGTCCGCGACGTCACCTCGTCCCGCGCCTGCCTCGGCATCTGGGGGCCGCGGGCGCGCGACATCCTCGCGCCGCTCACCAGGGACGACCTCTCGAACGAGGCCTTCCCCTACCTGACGGCGCGCGAGATCACGCTGGGGCACGTCCCGGTGCTGGCGTTGCGCGTCACGTACGTGGGCGAGCTGGGCTGGGAGCTGTATCCGCCCAGCGAATACGGGCGCGGGCTGTGGCAGACCCTCTGGGAGGCTGGACGGGCGCAGGGCATGCTGGCGGGCGGGTACCGCGCCATCGACGCGCTGCGGCTGGAGAAGGGCTACCGCGTCTGGTCGAGCGACATCACCCCCGAGGAGACGCCCTACGAGGCTGGGCTGGGGTTTGCGGTCAGGCTCGACAAGGGCATCGACTTCATCGGCCGGGAGGCGCTCCTGGCGCGGAAGGCGGATGGGCCCCGCCGGCGCCTGGCCTGCCTCGTGCTCGACGACCCGCGCTCGGTCACGCTGGGCAACGAGCCCGTGCGCATCGACGAGGCGATCGTGGGCCGCGTCACCTCGGGGGGCTACGGCCATGCCGTGGGGAAGAGCATCGCCTACGCCTACCTGCCGCCCGAGCGGGCCGTTCCCGGCACGCGCGGCGAGATCGACGTCTTCGGCGCCTGGGTCGGCGCCGAGGTCGTGCGCGAGCCCCTGTGGGACCCGGCCGGGGAGCGGATCCGCTCGTGAGCGCGCCGTACGGTGCCGGGTGGAGCGCCTCGCTGCGGCTCGGGACGGAGGCCGAGCTGCGCGGCTGGCTGGACCTCGCCCTTACGCTCTGCGACGAGGCCGACGCGCTGGCGCTGGCCCACTTCCGGCGCGACCTCGAGATCACCGCCAAGCCCGACCGGTCCTTCGTGACCCAGGCCGACACGGCCATCGAGCGACGCATCCGCGAGGGCATCCTGGCTGTCCACCCCGACCACGGCCTGATCGGCGAGGAGGAGGGCGAGGAGGCCGGCGAGGGGTCCGTGCGCTGGTATATCGACCCCATCGACGGAACCCACAACTTCATGCGCGGCGTGCCCCTCTTCGGCACGCTGCTCGGCGTCGAGCGCGACGGCGAGATGCAGGTCGGCGTCATCAGCGCCCCCGCGCTGCGCGAGCGCTGGCTGGCCTGGCGCGGCGGCGGCGCCTGGGCCATGGGCGGGGCCGGGCTGGGGCCGGGGGAGCGGCGGCGCATCCACGTCTCGCGTGTGGCCGCCCTCGCCGACGCGCAGCTCGTGTACAGCTCACCCACCGACATCGAGCCCTGGGCGCCCGGCTTCCGGGGCCTGCTCGCCCGCGCCTGGCGCGACCGCGGCTTCGGCGACTTCTGGGGTTACGCTCTCGTGGCGGAGGGGGCCGCCGAGGCCATGATCGAGGTGGGCATGAACGCCTGGGACCTGGCTGCGCCGCTCATCCTCATCGAGGAGGCGGGAGGCGTGGTCACCGACTTCGCCGGCCGGCGCTCCATCCACGAGGCCACCATGATGGCCTCGAACGGCCTCCTCCACGACGCCCTGTTGCGCGGCCTCGCCGCCGGCTGACCAGGGCGCACCGCTCCGCAGCGCACGTGGCGACGTCAAGACTCCTGTGTAAATGCGGCGAGTCAGCGTAGGGCCAGGAGCTCGTTGAGCCGGAGCACCTGGCCGTAGAGGATCCGGTCGGCGGAACGACGATCGGGCAGCGAGCCGACCGGCCGCAACCGCCGGCGGAGCTCGCGGAAGGCCCGTTCGATGAGGTTCGTCGAGCGCAGGCTCACCCGGATGGCCGCGGGCAGGGCGAAGACCGCGAGGAGCTCGTCGAGGTCACCTTCGAGTCCCCGCACGAGCCGGGGATGCCGGTCGCGCCACGTCCGCGCCCAGGCCCAGTAGGCGCGCACCGCGGCCCGCCGGGTGCGGGCGCGATAGATCCGCCGCAGACCCCGCAGGCAGGCGCGCCGCTCACCGACCGGCAGGGCCTCGAGCAGGTTGCGGATGCGGTGTGTCCAACAGCGCTGGAGGGCGGCGCGGGGGAAGACCTCGGCCACGGCAACCGCGATGCCGCCGGCGCCGTCGGCCGTGACCAGATCGATGGCCTCGGGGTCGAGACCGCGCCGGACGAGGTCGGAGAGCAGCCGGCGCCAGGCGGCGGCCGACTCGCTCGTGGCCTGCGCGTAGTCGAGCAGTTCCCGCCGCCCGTCGGCGTCGATGCCATAGATGGCCAGGATCACCCGCCGCGCCGCTCGCCCGTGCTGGCGGACGCTGACCCACAGGCCATCGACGAGCAGGTAGCGGGCGGGGAAGACGATCGGCCGACGGTGGAAGCGCTCGACGAGGCCGTCGAGGCGCGCCACCAGCCGGCTCACCCCGGCGGCTGAGAGGGTCACGCCGGTGAGCGTTTCGGCGAGGGTCGCCGTCTCCCGCGTCGAGAGGCCACGCAGGAAGGCCTGGCGGAGGACGTCGTCGACGACCCGCGTCCGGCGGGCCGCCCGCGCGAGGAACGAGGGTCGGTAGGCGAAGGCGCGGGCGCGGGGGATGCGCAGCTCCTCGATCAGGCCGAGTTCCGTCACGAGGCCGCGCCCATAGGCGCCGTTGCGATAGCTCCGGCGGCAGGCGGTCCGCTCGTAGCGGTCCGCTCGCAGCTGGTCCCACAGCTCGGACTCCATGGTCGTCTCGAGGACCGTGCGCACCGCGGCCAGGAGCTCCGGTCGAAGATCACCCCACAACGCCTCCTCGTCGCGAACCTCCCGCCAGCGCATCGCCTCGGTCCGATCGGTCAGAGCGACTAACCTTGCCATCGGGCGTACTCCTTCTGTGCTGCACACACGTGAAGTTGTACGCCCACTCGCTGGGCGAAAGTCCACAGGAAACGCTACGCCACTAGCGCACGTTTCCCCATTGACGCGCCACGCGGCCTGTCCCTAGACTCGGGCCAGCGCTTGGCTGCTTCGAGGGAGGGTGGCAGGGCGTGTTCCCGCGTTCTCCGGCAGATGGATCCCCGCACCGCGGAAGGGGCGGGGGGTTGAGGAGGATGTGCTCGTGTCGCTGAGCCACTCGGACCAGACCGCGAAGGACGACGCCCACCTTCGCTCGCTCGGGATCAAGCCCGAGCTGAGGCGAACGCTGGGGTTCCTGTCGAACTTCGCCATCGCCTTCGCTTTCATCAGCGTCTCCACGGGGTCGTTCGGCAACTTCGGCATCGGCATCGGCCTGGGCGGTCCGGCCATGTTCTGGGCCTGGCCGATCGTGATCCTCGGGCAGACGCTCGTGGCGCTCGTCTTCGCCGAGCTGGCCAGCCACTTCCCTATGGCGGGGTCGATCTACCAGTGGTCGAAGCGCCTCTCGAACCGGACGCTGGGGTGGTTCACCGGTTGGTTCTACTTCTGGGCCCAGGTCGTGACCGTGACCGCCGTGGCGGTCATCGTGGCCTACGTCATCGACGGAATCGTGCAGCAGAAGGACTTCCTCAGCTCGCCCGACCCGACCGGTCTGACCACGATGTCCACGTTCATCGCACTGCTGACGCTGGTCATCACGACCATCATCAATGCCTACGGCGTGCGGCTGCTGTCGATCCTCAACAACATCGGCGTGGCCACCGAGATCCTGGGCATGCTCGTCTTCGCGGTGATCCTGCTCTTCCTGGCCAACAACCAACCGCTCTCGGTCCTAACCTCTACTGCTGGCGTCGAGCAGGCGACCGGCGGTGACTACCTGCCCGCCTTCGCGCTGGGCATGTTCATGGCTCTCTTCGTCGTCTACGGCTTCGACACGGCGGGCACCTTCGGGGAAGAGACCCTTGATGCCAGCCGGAATGCGCCGCGCGGCGTGCTCTCCTCGATCTGGATCTCCGGCCTGGTCGGCCTGGTCTTCCTCGTCGCCATCATCCTCTCCATCAAGGACATCCCCGCCGCCATCGCCGAGGGCCTGGCGGGCGGCTTCCCGATCTCCACGACGATCACGACCAACCTGAACGGCGAGCTCTTCGGTGGCATCACGCTGGGCGAGGTCTACGTCTTCGTCATCCTCGTCTCCGTGTTCGTGTGCACCCTGGCCATCCAGGGCGCAGCGACGCGGATGATGTTCTCGATGGGCCGCGATGGCCACCTCCCCTTCGGCAAGGTCTGGGGTCATGTCAGTCCGACCTTCCGGACGCCGGCCAACGCCGCCGTCGCCGTGGGCGTCCTCGCCGCGATCCCGATCCTCGTCACCGGACCGACCGGCGGCTACGTGCTGGCCATCGCCGCCACCGGCCTCATCTACCTCAGCTACTTCATGTGCAACGTCGGCGTGCTGCTGGCCCGTCGCAAGGGCTGGCCGCACAAGCCGGCCTGGTTCAACCTCGGAAAGTGGGGCATGCCCATCAACATCGCGGCCCTCATCTATGGCGGCCTGATGATCATCAACATCGGCCTGTGGATCGACGGGTCGCTCTTCGGCAACTTCGGCGGCGCCGGCCGCGGCTACACGAACCCCTTCATCAACACGTTCCTCCAGTTCAACGGTCAGGTGCTCAAGGACCTGCCGGCGTGGCCGGTCTTCGAGACGCTGGTCGGGGTCATCCTCGTCTTCGGGATCCTCTACTACGCAGTGGCCGTACGCGGCCGGGCGCACGACATCGAGTCCGCCGCCGATGCCGCTACGGGCGAGGTCATCATCGGCTAGCCAGCCCCCCATCCGCAGCAGAACGACGGCGTGGCGACCGATCGTCGCGCCGTCCGATTCCCGGCTTCACGCGAGGACCCGGCCCCGATGATGACCCCCGGATCCGAGGCGCCGCTCGGCGGCGAGTTGCGGGAGACGCTGGTCGCGGCCATGCAGCGCGTGCCGGAGCTGGCCGGCCGCGACCTCGTCCTGACGGCCCTCAGCGGCGGCATCACCAACCGCAACTTCCGTGTCGACGCGGATGGCGGGCTGGCCGCGTCGGCGCGGGGCGGCCAGACGTTCGTCATCCGCCTGGGCGGCAACGACACGCACCTGCTCGGCATCAGCCGCGAGGTCGAGCACGCCGCCACGGTGGCCGCGGCCGGGATGGGGGTCGGTCCGGAGGTGACGGCCTACATCCGTCCCGAGGGCTACCTCGTCACGCGCTTCATCGTCGGCACCGGCATCTCCGACGAGGCGGTCCACGAGCCGGAGACGATCCGCCGCGTGGCCGACTCGATCCGCCGCATCCACGATGGGCCGGCCATCCCCGGCATCTTCGTGCCCTACCGCATCGGCGAGGCGTACCGTGCCCTGGCGCTCGCGCGCGGCGTGCCCATCCCCGACGCGTACGAGACGGCGCACGAGCGGATCCGCCGCATCGAGGTCGCCTTCCTGCGCAACCCGGTCGAGATGCGACCCTGCCACAACGACCTGCTCAACGCGAACTTCATCGACGACGGCGCACGCGTGCGCATCGTCGACTGGGAGTACGCGGGCATGGGCGACCCGTTCTTCGACCTCGGCAACTTCAGCGTCAACCACGGCCTCTCGGCGGCGGAGGACGCGGCGCTCCTCGCCGCCTACGAGGGCGCGGCGCGCCGCGAGCGCCTGGCCCGGCTGCGCCTCATGCGCGTCGTGTCGGATTTCCGCGAGGCCATGTGGGGCGTGTTGCAGCAGGCGATCAGCACGCTGGACGTGGACTTCGTCGCGTACGCCGATCACCACTTCGGACGCCTGCTCGAGAACGCCTCCGGTGCCGAGTTCGAGGCGAACATCGGTCTTGTCGAGGGCTGAGGCGAATCCGCGGCTCGTCGAGTGACAGGCGACGCTCCCAGCCGCCCGCTGGAGCCCGCCCGAGGGCCCTGTGCTACGCTCCCCGGCGTCGTGGTCGTGCTCGCCGTGCCCGCGTGCCGAGCCGCGGCCGGCCCACCGACGCCCCGGTCGCGTCGGTCCCGGCAGTCGCGGAGCCGTATGTGACCTTCTCGCACCTCCGGGCCAGCCTCCGGCCCCGCGCCGGCGCCCTCGAGGCCATCGCGCCCGGGCCGTCGGCCCTGACGCCGGACCAGCCCGCGGATCCCGCCCTCTCGCGGCCTGGCGCCGACGCCACGATCCCGGACCTCAGGCATGCGGCGATCGCTCTGCACGACGTGACCAAGGTCTACCCCAACGGCAAGCGCGCGCTCATCGAGGTCGATCTCATCGTGCCCGAGGGCGACTTCATCTTCCTCGTCGGCCCGTCCGGCGCGGGCAAGAGCACGCTCATCAAGCTGCTCATCCGCGACGAGCTGGTCACGACCGGCACCGTGCTCGTGGCCGGCCGTGACCTCGCCCGCCTGCGGCGCCGCCAGGTGCCGCGCCTCCGCCGCGAGATCGGCATCATCTTCCAGGACTTCAAGCTGCTGCCCAGCAAGACCGTGCGCGAGAACGTGGCCTTCGCGCTGGAGGTGACGGGCACGCCGCGCCGCGAGGTGGGGCCGGCCGTGGAGCGCGTGCTTGCCCTCGTCGGTCTCTCTGCCCAGGCCGAGCAGCGCCCGAACCAGCTCTCCGGGGGGGAACAGCAGCGGACGGCCATCGCCCGCTCGATGGTCCACGGCCCGCGCATCATCATCGCCGACGAGCCCACCGGGAACCTCGACCCGCTCATCTCCTGGGAGATCCTCCAGCTCCTGCTGCGCATCAACGAGCTGGGCACGACCGTGCTCATGGCCACGCACAACGCCGAGGTGGTGACCGCCCTGCGCAAGCGCGTGGTGGCGCTCGAGGAGGGCCGCATCGTGCGCGACGAAGTGGGCGGCTACCACCGCAAGTACTGAGGAACGATGCTCTCCTTCCTGGCCTTCTCCGTCCGCCGCGCCGCCCAGGGCTTCTGGCGCAACCGCGTCATGAGCCTCGCCGCGACCGTGACCATGGTCCTCATGCTCGTGCTCCTGTCGGGACTCGTGCTCGTGCTCTCGGGGCTGGAGGCCGGCCTTCAGTTCGTGGAATCGAAGGTCGAGGTGCAGGCGTTCCTCAACGACGGCGTAGCACCCGAGCGGGTGGCCCAGCTGCAGGAGCAGGTAGCCGCCCTCCCGGAGGTGGCGACCGTCACCTACACCAGCAAGGACGAAGCGCTTGCCGATTGGCGCGCCCAGCAGGAGGCGCAGGGCCGCCCCGATCTGACCGGCCTGACCGGCACCAACCCCATCCCCGCCAGCCTGAACGTGAAGCTGAAGGATCCACGCCAGTACGGCCAGGTCGTGGAGATCCTGAAGGCCCCGAAGGGCGTCGTGGCAGAGGTCCTCGAAACGCAGCGGGTGGTCGACGCGCTGGTGGCCATCACCGGGGTGCTGCGCACGGTCGGCCTGGGCGTCCTGCTGATGGTGGCCCTGACCGTCCTGTTCATCGTTGTCAACACCATCCGCATGGCGGTCATGGCGCGGGCCGACGAGATCGAGATCATGCGCCTCGTGGGCGCCTCGGACGCGTTCATCCGCTGGCCGTTCGTCCTCGAGGGGCTGCTCGTGGGGCTGCTCGGCTCGCTCGTCACGTTGGGCATCCTCGCCGTCGCCGCGCCGGCCATCAGCCAGCTCGGCTCGACCGTCCTGCGCGAGATCCCCGTCGGCTTCGACCAGCGGCTGGGCGAGCAGCTCGTGCTCCTGGTGCTCGGCGCTGGAGCCCTGCTGGGGAGTCTGGGCGCCATGATCTCGGTGCGCAGCTACCTCATCAGGTAAGGCCCGGCGAAGCTTCCTTCACGTTCGGGACCGTCCGCGCCACGTCCGCGTAGACTTCCC
>JBGPMJ010000081.1:0-8932 GCA_041486935.1 Candidatus Limnocylindria bacterium
CGATCATGCGCAGCGCGTCGTAGCCCAGCTCGTGGCAGACGTCCACGCAGGCGGCGCAGCCTTTGCAGTGGCGCGGGTCGACGAAGATCCCGAAGGAGGCCGGCTCGAGGCCCTTCCGCGCCGGCACCTCAGCGTACTTGGTGGTGTGCGCGAAGTGCGTCCCGGCGGTCGCCGCCGCCAGCGCGCGATCCGGCTCGGTGGCGGCGAAGTCCTCGATGGCGCCGGTCGCCCGCGACTCGGGCAGAGCCACGCCCAGGATGGCCGTGTCGGGGCAGGCGCTGACGCAGGTCATGCAGCCCACGCACGCCTCGCGGATGAACTCGGGGATCTGCGGCGCCAGGTGGCTGAAGTCGCGCACCGAGGCCGTCCCCGGCGGGATGATGCTGCGCGCCACGCCGGCGTCGGCCGGCAGCTCGGCGTCCGCCACCCCCCGCCGGTAGGCGGCGACCACGGAGCGGTTGAAATCGTCGACGTAGGCCTCGGCGTCGAAGACCGGCTCGGCCAGGGCCAACTCGCCCTCGTGCAGCTCCTTGGGCTGGCCGGGCTCCTTGACCAGCACGTCGGACGCCTCACGCATCGCGGATCGCCTCCGCCATGGCGCGCACGATGTCCCCGGCGGAGATGACGCCGATGGGTGTCTCCTCGTCCTCGCCGACGACGACGAGCCGGTGGACGTGGCGCTCCTCCATGAGGCGAGCCGCCTCTTCCACGCTCATCGTCGCGACCGCCGTGAGGGCCGGGCTGGTCATGAGGTGGCGCACGGCGAGCCCGGGCCAGCTCGACCAGAGATGCTCGGTGGCGCGGGCGCGCACGAGGTCGGTCTGGCTGAGGACGCCGACGAGGAGGCCGCCGGCGTCCACGACCGGCAGGCCGTGCACGCGCGAGAGGTCGAAGATCCCGACCGCCTCGGCCAGGGGGGCGTCGGCCCGGATGACGATCGGGTCGGGGGTCATGAGATCGCCCACGGTCAGGGGGCGCTGGGGCGCGGTCATCGGGAGGCCTCCACGGGGACGAGGTCGGCGGGCGCCGCCGGCATCGCGCCGAGGACGGCGCCGCTGACGTCGACGAGGTGGTCGTACGCGGCCTCGATGACCGCCAGGTTGGCGTCCACGACCGCACCGCCCTTCTTGCCGTAGAAGCGGTCGAGGCGCTCCCGCACGGCAGCCAGCAGCGCCGCCCGGTCGAGCGCGGCGCGGCCGGCGAAGGGCGCCACACGCAGGAAGACGCCGACCAGGGCGACGCCCTGCATGCGCACCACGAGGTCGGGCCGCGGAGCATGCCGGCGGGCCAGCTCGACGGTGTCGAGCGCCCAGAGGTGCAGCCGCCGGGCCACCATCTCGGCGCGCACGGGTGCCGGCAGCGCGGCCCACACGGCCTCCGGGTCCGACAACGCCGTCTGCACGAAGACGTCGCCGCCGTCGGCCAGGCCGCGCAACGGGTCGCCCTGCTCGAAGGCCTCGATGGCGTGCAGGGGCACGAAGTCGACGCTGCTCAGCTCCGCGTGCTCGCGGATGGGCCGGTCGGCGATGGTCAGGTAGTAGGTCGTGGGCAGGCCCTTCTTCTCCGATCCGTAACGCGGGTAGGCCTGGACGTGGAGGCCGAACAGCTCGCCCACGATCGTGGCCACGACCTTGTTCGTGGTCACCGACCCGAAGCCGCCGATGGAGTGGCCGCGCATCGAGTAGGCGCCGGCGGGCCGCAGGTCCACGTTCGCGGCGGTGAGCGCGAGCGGGTGCCGGATGCCGACCACGGCGCGCGGCTGCTGCCGCACGACGGCCGGGTCGGCCAGCCGGTCGAACACCGCCACCAGGTCGCCGGCCGAGACGTCGCGCGAGCCGAGGCCGGCCGAGACGGAGAGGACTGCGGGGGCCGCTCCGCCGCCGCCCAGTCGGTCGAAGAGCGCGGCCTTCAGCTCGCGCGTGAGCGGGTTGTCGGCGGCGGTCGGCTCGTCCGTGCGCTCGACGACGGCGATGGCCCGGGCGCCGGCAAGGGCGTCGGCGAGCGCGGCGGCGGGGAAGGGCCGGAACGAGGTCAGCGCCAGCGCGCCGGCGCGGCGACCCCGTGCGCGCAGGTGATCGACCACCGCGATGGCCGTGTCGGCCAGCGTGCCCATGGCCACCAGGATCTCCTCGGCGTCGTTGCAGCGGTAGGGTGCCACGAGGTCGTAGGGCCGCCCGGTCAGCTCGGTCCACTCGGCCATGGCGCGCCGCAGCACGGGGGCCAGGCGGTCGGTGAAGCCGCGCTGCGCGATGCGCCCCTTCATGTAGCTGTCCTGGTTCTGCACGACGCCGGTCATCAACGCCCGGGCGGGATCGAACCAGTCGCGCAGCCGCTCGCGCGGGTCGCCCACGAAGGTCCGCAGTAGCTCGTCCTCCGGGAGCAGCACGTTCTCCAGGGTGTGCGTGGTGAGGAAGCCGTCCTGGCAGACCAGGAACGGCGTCTCGGTCTCCTCGGCCGCGCGCCGGGCGATGGCGGTCAGGTCGGCCGCCTCCTGGGCGTTTCGGGCGAAGACGATGCCCCAACCCGTGTCGGCCACGCCCATCACGTCGTCGTGGCCGGCGTGGATGTTGAGCGCCTGGCTGGTCAGCGCCCGCGCGCCGACATGGAAGACGGCCGGCAGGCGCTTGCCGGAGATGACGTAGAGGACCTCCTTCATGAGGATCAGGCCCTGCCCGGCGGTGAAGTTCGTGACCCGCCCGCCGGCCAGCGCGAAGCCCTCGGCGGCGGAGGCCGAGGAGTGCTCCGACTCGGGCTCGAGGAACCTGAGCGGCGTGCCCCACAGGTTCCGTAGGCCGTTCGCTACCGCCACCTGGTAGACCGTGGCCATCGTCGTGGAGGGCGTGATGGGGTAGGCGCAGGCCGCCTCGGAGATGCGCGTTTCCACGTGCGCGATGGCCTCGGAGCCGTCGACGATGGCCGGGACGCCGGGGAAGGGCACGCCGGCCCGGGACGCTGCGTTCTTCATGCCCCGAGGGTGCCCCCGGCGGCTCGTGGCCGGGAGGGGCATGCTGCCCGGTTTCGGGGGCCGTTGGGCTCTCACGTCGTCGTGGCGGCCCGCTCCACGGCCGCCGCGATGGCTCGCTCGAGCGCCGCCTGGCGCCGCGGAGCCAGCCGGTCGCAGGCCCAGTCCCAGTGGACGGCGACCCAGTCGCCCGGCCGCACGCCGTCCACGAAACCGCGCCCCCCGATCCGGGCGACGATGCGCTCCGGCCGCGCGTCGCCGAGGCGCAGCCGCCCGTCCACGATCTCCAGCGGCCGGGTCATGGCCACGAGCGCATCGCCGTCCGCTGCGACCACGCGCGCCGGCCGGACGAGGCAACGCTCCATCGTGCGCAGCAGAGCGTCACGCGAGCCGTCACCCATCAGCCCCACGCGCGGGTAGATCTCCAGGACGTGGAAGGCGTGGTGGGGCACGGCGCCGGCCTCGGGCTTCGATCCCAGCCAGCGCCAGTCGCGGGCGGGCATCCGGCGGCGGAAGCGGTGCTCGAGATCGTCCCCGAACGCCCGCGTACCGACCCCGTCCAACAGCTCGCCGCCGACCCAGTAGGCCTCGACGACCCGTGGGTCGAGCGGGCCCCGTGCCCCCGGCGCCTCGGCCAGCAGCTCGAGGTAGGGCCGCGCGCCGGCGAACTCGCCGCAGAGCCGGCGCAGGTCGGGGTCGTCCACGCCCTCGACGACGTGCTCGAAGAGCTCGCCGGGCGACTCGCCGCCGCAGTAGCCGAGCGCGTTGGGGCGGAACCCGAAGCGGGCGAAGCGGAGGGCGCCGGACGGTTCAGCCATCGACGGGCACGCGCTCGGAGGCACGCCCGCGAATCGTGACCCCGGCCATGACAACGGTCCCCAGCGCGAGGAGCGCGAGGCCGGCCAGGCGCGACTCAGCCGGCAGCGTCCCGCCCGCGATCGCCCGCAGCGCGGCGGTGATGAGTGCCCCGACGACGAGGACGCTGGTGACCACGGTCGCCGGCGCTCGCTCGAGGGCCCCGTACCAGCAGCCGACGTAGCCGGCGAGGAGGACGGCGGTGAGAGCCACGAAGCCCCACTGCGTCGCAGTCCAGCCACCGATGCCGGCCAGCCCGCCGCCCCATGCGACGAGCCCGAGGAGGACGACCGAGCCGACGGTCATGCGCGCCGCGGCGCCGGCCGGGGCGCCGATGCGCGGCAGGAGCCGGCGCGCCACGATCGCCTCGAGTGCCCACAGGAGCGTCGCGGCGAGGATCAGCAGCTCCCCGGCGCCGATGCCGAGTCCGGTCGGCGCGTCGAGCAGGAACGTGCCGGCCAGAAGCGCGCCGAGCGCGGCCAGTGTCCACGGCCCGTGGCGCTCGCCGAGGAGCGGCCAGGCCAACAGGGCGACCCACAGGAAGAGCGTCTTCTGGATGACCGCCGAGGCCGGCGACGCGGCGAGCGCGAGGCCCTCGAAGAAGAGGGCGAAGGCGATGCCGCCGCCGACGATGCCGAGGAAGGCGAGTCCCAGGGCCTCACGGCGCCCGAGCGAGCGGCGCTCGGCGATCCGGGCGCTGCGCGGGCCCCGGGCGCCGGCGACCGCCAGCGCGCCGACGAAGGCGAGGCCGACGAGCCCGTTGCGGACGCCGGCGAGCAGGGTCGGATCGGGGAAGCTCTTGACCATCAGGCCGTTGAGGTAGACGGAGACGCCGCTGATGCCGGCTGCGCCGAAGGCGAGGCCGACACCCCAGCCGGCCGTGCGCGGGATCCTCATGGCTCGGTCCCTCCCTGCCCTCTATGGCTTTGCTTCACCCACCGCCATGGTCGAACCGTAGTATGCCCGCCGCGGCGGCGGCAGGGCCGTCGGTCGCACAGCGGACCGGCCGCCCCGGTCACGGCATCACGGACCGATGGGCGCATTTAGGGCCATTCGGCCCTATGGCTCGCGCCCGCGACGCCGCTAAGTTCCCCGACGAGAGCGGACGCCGCAGGGGACGCGCGGCGGCCGCTCCTTTTCTTCGCCCGGACTCAGATCCGGAAGATCTCCCGCGCCTTGGCCGTGAGCTCGTCGCGGAACTCGGGATGGGCGATGGCGATGAGCGCCCGCGCGCGCTCCTGGACGCTCTTGCCGAAGAGCTCGGCCACGCCCCACTCGGTCACGATCGTGCGCACGTGGGCGCGTGTGGTGACGACGCCCGAGCCCTCGGCCAGGAAGGGCGTGATGCGCGAATGGCGCCCGTCCCCGGCGGTGGAGGGGAGGGCGATGATGGCGCGACCCTCCTCGGCCAGGGCGGCGCCGCGGATGAAGTCCATCTGGCCGCCCACGCCGCTGTAGAGGCGGTAGCCGATCGAGTCAGCCGAGACCTGGCCCGTGAGGTCGACCGAGATGGCGGAGTTGATGGCGGTCATGCGGCTGAACTGGCGGATGACGTGTGTATCGTTGGTGTAGTCGACCGGCCGCATCTCGACCATCGGGTTGTCGTCCACGAAGCGGTACAGGCGCTCCGTGCCCATCATGAAGGCGGTCACCAGCTTGCCCCGGTTGCGCTCCTTGCGCGCGCCGGTGACGATCCCGGCCTCGACCAGGTCGACCACGACGTCCGTGAACATCTCGGTGTGCACACCCAGGTCGCGCTTCTCGCGCAGGGCCAGCCCCACGGCGGACGGGATGGCACCGATGCCCATCTGGAGTGTCGCCCCGTCGGGCACGAGGTCGGCCACGTACTCGCCGATGCGCCGCTCCACGTCGCCGATGACGGGGTTCTCGTGGACGTAGGGCGGTACCTCGACCTCGACGCCCAGGTCGATCTCCGATGCATGCACGAAGGCGTCCCCGAGCGTGCGCGGCATGGCCGAGTTGAGCTGGGCGATGACCATCGTCGCGCTGCGCACGGCCGCCAGCACGGCATCCACCGATGTCCCCAGCGAGCAGAAGCCGTGCGCGTCGGGCGGGGTGACGTTGATGAGGACCGCGTCGAGCGGCAACAGCCCGCTGGTGAAGAGGCGCGGAACGTCCGAGAGGAAGGCCGGGATGTACTCCGCCCGACCCTCGGCGATCGCCGCGCGGGCGTTCGGCCCGATGAACAGGGCCAGGTGGCGGAAGGACCCGGCAAGCTCCGGCGCGAGATGCGGCCCCGGGCCCTCGACGTGGAGGTGGACGACGCGCACGTCCCGCAGCTCCGGGGCACGCGCCACGAGGGCGTCGAGCAGGACGGAGGGGGTGGCGCTCGCACCGTGGACGTAGATCTGCTGGCCGGAACGGATCCCGGCCAGGGCCTCTTCGGCGCTGACGATTCGCATGTCCCGATCGTCCCTCTTTCGCGGGTTCCCGCGACGTGCCGCTCGGCCGGTCGGCGATGGGCCTGCCGGCCCGTCCTGCTCCCGGTTCAGCCGGAGCCGGGGATGCGGTGCTTGGCCACGAAGGCGGCGGCCTGGGCGCGCCGCTCGAGGTTGAGCTTGGAGAGGATCGAGCTGACGTAGTTCTTGACCGTCTTGTCGGAGAGGAAGACCTCGGACGCGATCTCCTTGTTCGTCTTGCCCTCGGCGACCAGGGCGAGGATGCGCTGCTCCTGCGCCGTGAGCGCGGCCAGCTCGTCGGTATAGGTGCCGGTGGCGATGCGGCGCACGCGTTCGAGGACCTTCTCGGTCACGGCCGGATCGAGCAGCGATTCGCCGCGTCCGACCGCCTCGAGGGCATTGACCAGGTCGCGGCCCCGGATCTGCTTCAGGAGGTAGCCGCTGGCGCCGGCGATGATCGCGGAGAGGACCGCCTCCTCGTCGGGGTAGCTGGTGAGGATGATCACGCGCACCTCGGGCATCTCGGCGCGGATCTCCCGGCAGGCCTCGATGCCCGACCCGTCGGGCAGGCGCACGTCCATGACCACGAGGTCGGGGCGGAATCGACGCACGACCGAAAGCGCCTCCTCGGCGGTGCCGGCCTCGCCCACGACCTGGAACGCCTCGCGCCGGCCAAGCAGCGCCACCAGCCCCTGGCGCACCACCTCGTGATCGTCCACCACCACGAGCCGCAGCGGCCGGACCTCGCTCTCGCTCACGCGTCCGCCTCCTTCATCCCGGTCGTCCCTGCATCGGCCGTCTCGACGTGCGGCACGACGACGATGATACGTGTGCCGCGTCTCGCCTCGCTCTGGATGTCGATGACGCCGCCCAGCCCGGTGGCTCGCTCGCGCATGTTGCGCAGGCCCTGGTGGCTGGGCCCGAAGCGGCGGCCGGCCGCGAAGCCGACGCCGTTGTCGGCAACCACGAGGCGGATCCCTCCCGGGATCCGGTGCGCATGGATCGTGGCCCGTGAGGCGCGGGCGTGGCGGGCGACGTTGCTCAGCGCCTCGCGGGCGATGCTCAGCAGCTCGAGCGTCTTCGACTCCGGCAGCTCCAGTTCGTGGACCCCGGCGGCCTCGAGCTCGATGTCCACCATGGTGTTGAGGCGGAATTCGTCGGCTAACGCCGCCAGGCCGCCGACCAGCCCGGCTTGCTCGAGCAGCTCGGGGCGGAGGCCGAAGATGAAGTTGCGGATGTCGCGGATGGAGAGGTTGAGCGACTCGATGGCGCGGTCGATCCGGGCGCGGGCCTCGTCCGGCTCGCTCTCCACGGCCTCGGCCGCCTCCTCCAGTGAGAGCGCGACGGCATAGATGCCCTGGATGATCCCATCGTGGAGGTCGCGACCGATGCGCTCCCGCTCCTCGACGATGGCCAGCTGGCCGATCCGCTCGTGGAGCCGGGCGTTCTCGATGGCGATCCCGGCGTGCCGGGAGAACGCCTCGACGAGCTCCAGGTCAGTGGTGGTGAAGGCAACGCCGCCCCGGCGGTTGGTGAGGTAGAGGTTACCCACCGAGCCGCCGCGCACCAGGATCGGCACGCCGATGAACGAGTGCATCGGCGGGTGATGCGGCGGGAACCCGTGATGGCGCGGGTCGGCGGCGATATCGGGCACGAGGAACGAGCGTCCCTCGCGGACGATCAACCCCAGCAGTCCGTGGCCGCTGGGCGGGTCGCCGATCCGCTCGCGTTCGGCCCGACTGATGCCGCTCGTGATGAAGCGGTCGATCTGCCCCTCCTGGTCGACGATGCCCAGCGCGGCGTACTCGGCCTCGACCAGGTCCCGCACGCGATCGACGATGAGCTGCAGCACGGCGTCGAGGTCGAGGACGCCGGCGATGGCACGCGTCGCCGCATCGAGGGCGACAAGGCGCTCGGCAGCCCGCCGAGCCTCTGCCCGCGCCCACGTGGCGTCGAGCGCCAGCTCGATGGCGCGGATGGCCTGTTCCGCCCCGCGTGGCCGGCCGGGATCCTCCCGCTCGGCGTCGGGGTCGACGACGAGTCGCCCCAGGCGTACGCGGCCCGCGTCTCCGCGCAACTCGACGGTCTGCAAGCCCCTGCGCGTGGCGGCCGGCCGGCGACGGAGGCTCCCGGCGCCGAGCGTGAGGGGCGGCAGCAGTGAGGACTCCACCTCGAGGTAGGCGCCAGCGATGCCGTTGGCGGAGACAAGGCGCTCGAAGGCGGCGCGCAGCTCGACCCGCTGCCGGTCCGAGGGCCTGCGCACCCAGGCATTGAAGGCGTCGAGCACGGCGTGGAGGGGCAGCCGGCCGTCGGGCGAGCCGGCCTCGGGGCGCTCGTGGGTCGCGACGTCGCGCACGGTTCGAGGGTAGCAGGGTGCCGGCCGGATCGGCCGTTCGGCCCGGCGCCAACGGGCCGGATGTCACCCGGCGCCATCGTCGATCCTCCGCTAGCATCGGGGCCATGAGCGAGCCCAACGTCACCCCCACCGTCTCCCCCGATCCCGCCACTGAGGACCCCACGCCGAGCCTCACGCGGCGCGGTTTCCTGCGCGGCGCCGCGGTCGCCGGCGCCGGCCTCGCTGCGGTCACCGTCGCCGCCTGCGCCCCGGGCACCTCCGCCGGCTGGACCTACCCGCCCGGTGGCCCCACCCCGCGTCCGTCGGGTGAACCGGCACCGGCCTCACCCACGCCCGTGC
>JBGPMJ010000082.1:0-8931 GCA_041486935.1 Candidatus Limnocylindria bacterium
CTGGCCGACCGCCTCGGCCGGACGACGTTGACCATCTCGGCCATGGCCGCCAGCGGGAGCTGTTCGCTGGCCATCGGCTTCCTCTTCGGGGCCAGCCCGCTCGTAGTCGTCGCCCTGGCGGCCGTCTGGGGGCTCACGATCGTGGCCGACTCGGCGCAGTTCTCGACGGCCGTTTCCGAGCTGGCCCCCGCCGGGACCGCCGGTTCGGCCCTCTCGCTCCAGGTCGCGCTGGGGTTCATCCTGACCGGCGTGACGATCACCGGGGTGGGGCTGATGGACCCGCTCGACGGGACGGGCTGGCGCGTCGCCTTCGGCTTGCTCGCGCTCGGCCCGCTGGTGGGGATCTGGGCCATGTGGCGGCTGCGCCGCCTGCCGGAGGCGGTGCGCATGGCCAACGGCCACCGGTGAGCGACCGGCGCGGCGGAGACGAGCATGGGCTAGCCTGAGCCGATGAGCGATTGGCTGGACCGTCTCGAGCGCGACGCGCCGGATCTCGTCGGCTCCTTCCGCGCGCTCGATGACGGCCGGTTCATCGCGCTCCGGCGCGAGGTCCGGCGGCTCGCCGGCGCGGGCAGCGCCGTCCGCCTGGCCCGCGAACATGCGGCAGTCGTGGCTCATCTCGACGGCCTGATGGCGGCGGCCTCGCCGGAGGTCCTCGCTGCGCCCGGGGGCGAGGAGGACTGGAACGTGGCCCAGGCGCTCGGCCACGCCATCGCCGCGCGGCAGGGGCTCGTGCTGGCGGCCCAGATGGCGGCCCTGGGGCGCTGGCCGGCCGAGGCGCCGACCGTCGTGCCCGGCGTCCCCGGCCCGCCCGACGCCGACTCCGACGCGCTGCGCGAGCGGCTCGTGAAGAGCCAGCGCTTCATCGAGCGTGCCGCCGAGCGGATCGCCGGCCACGAGCTGGAGCCCTGCCCGCTCGACCACCCACTGGTGGGGCGGCTGCGCTGCGGGGATTGGCTCCTCTTCGCCGGCGTGCACGACCTCATGCACGTCGAGCAGCTCGAGCGGCTGGTCCGGTCAGTCGGGGCGGCTCCGTCATGAGCCCGACCCGCCCCGACATCGTCGAGTGTTGGGTCTTCCGCGTGCCGGCGCCGGGCGCCGAACCGGAGTTCCTGCTCATCCGCCGCGCGCCGGGCCGCATCTTCCCGGGGCTCTGGCAGTGCGTCACGGGCGGCCTGCACGACGGCGAGCGCGTGCCGCTAGCGGCCCTGCGCGAGGTGGCCGAGGAGACCGGCCTGGGGCCGGACGACATCGAGGCCTTCTACGACCTCGACCAGGTCAGCGCCTTCTACGACGAGGGCCCCGACGCGGTCGTCCAGGCCGCGATCTTCGCCCTGCGCATGCGACCGGATGCCGAGCCGCGCGTTTCCGACGAGCACGATGCCTTTCGCTGGGCCTCCGGCGAGGAGGCGGAGCGGCTGGCCGTCTGGCCGAGCTACCGGGAGTCGATGGAGCGGGTCCGCCGCGGCCTCGTAGAGCCCGGGACTGCGCGCTGGTTCGAGCTCGATCGCGACGGCCGCCGGCTGGCGCGCTGAGGGCCGATATACTCGCTCCGTGACGACCGAAGCCGCCGCTGGGACCACGCCGGGACCGCGCAGCCGCCGGCCGTCGAAGGTCGATTCGCTTCGCCCGACCTACGGTTTCGACGACGTCTCCCTCGCCCCGGGCACGTCCACGGTCGAGCCGGCCGACGTCGACGTGGGCGTCGAGGTCGCGGGTATCGGGCTGGAGATCCCCATCCTCGCCTCGGCCATGGACGCCGTGGTGGATGCGCGCTTCGCCGGGGAGCTGGCGCGGCTCGGTGGCCTGGCCGTCCTCAACCTCGAGGGCGTGCAGGCGCGCTACGACGACCCCGATGCGGTCCTCGAGCGCATCGCGACGGCTCCCGACGCAGAGGTCCAGGCCCTCCTCGCCGAGGCCTACGCGGCGCCCATCCGCGAGGAGCTGGTGGCCCGCCGCATCGCGGAGATCCACACTGCCGGATCGCGGGCGGCCGTCGCCGCGACCCCCGCCGCGGCCCGCCGCTGGGGCCCCTTCTGCGCCGAGCAGGGCGCCGATCTCTTCCTCGTCCAGAGCCAGGTCAGCTCGGCTCGCCACCTCGCGACGGGCTACGACCCGCTGGAGCTCGACGAGTTCACGCGCCTCATGCCCATCCCCGTGGCAGTTGGCAACACGACGAACTTCGAGGCGGCCTACCAGCTCATGCACCAGGGCATCTGCGCCATCTTCGTGGGCGTGGGCCCGGGCGCGGCGTGCACCACGCGCGAGGTGCTAGGCATCGGCGTGCCGCAGGTGACGGCCATCAGCGACGTGGCCGCCGCCCGCGACACGTACCACGACGAGACCGGCCGGTACGTGCCGGTCGTGGCCGATGGTGGCATGCGCCGCGGCGGGGAGCTGGCCAAGGCCATCGCCGCCGGCGCGGACCTGCTCATGCTCGGCTCCCCGCTCGCGCGCGCCGAGGAGGCGCCCGGTCGAGGCACTAACTGGGGCATGGCCGCGCCCTCTCCAACGCTCCCCAGAGGGACGCGCATCACGGTCGGCACCGCCGGCCCGCTGGAGCGCATCCTCTTCGGGCCGGCCTTCGTCACCGACGGCTCGGAGAACCTCGTGGGGGCCTTGCGCCAGTCGATGGCCGCTCTCGGGGCGCGCACGATCCACGAGATGCACGGCGTCGAGATGGTCTACGCCCCCGCGGTCGCCGTCGAGGGCAAGTCCTGGCAGCGAGGGCGGTAGGCGACCGGGGGATCAACTGCGCGAAGCCTGGTGCGACTGAGGCTCAGGGCTGACCTGCGCGGCTTTCGGGGAACATCGGCACCGTCTGCGCCTGCATCTCCCGAGCCGCGACCTGGAACGGATCGTCGCCGTCCTCCGAGCGTTCGATCCGAATCGAGGCTTCGACCTCGGCGAGCGCGGCGGATCGAAGGTAGAACCGGCCTCGCCGCTCCCCACGCGGCTCCAACAGCCCCGCCTCCACAAGCGCGCGCAGGTCTCGACTCGCGACCAGCTCGGAAACGTCGGCCTGCGCTCGGTACGTCGCATTCCTGATCCGGTAGCCTAGCGCGGCGTTGAACAGGGCGGCGATCGTGCGCTCAGACAGCCCGCGCCGATTTACTTCTGCCTCTAGTGCCTCCCAGCGTTGCTCGGCCTCCTCGGCGCGCCGCAGCAGGGTGCGGGCCTGCCGATAGTGCGCCGTGAGGCAGAAGCGAAGCCATCCGCGGGCGTCCCTGTCGGGCTGCCAGCGCCCTCCGCCGACCTCGGCTAACACGTCGTAATAGGCGGGCGTGTTCCGGCCCAGGTACTCCTCGATGCTGCAGAAGTCGGGTGTGAGGACGCCCTGGCGGGCGAGGACGAGCGTCTGGAGACAGCGCGCCATTCGTCCGTTCCCGTCACGGAAGGGGTGGATCATCACCAGGTTCAGGTGCGCCATCGCGGCCCGGACCATCGCCGGTCCCTGCTCGTCCCGGAGGCGCAATACGAACTCGTTCACGAGAGTCAGTACCTCGCCCGCGTCGGGACCCGCGTAGACGATCTCGCCCGTCTCCTGGCGCCGGACGTAGATCGGCCCCAGTCGCCATCGCCCGGGGCTCTTGGGGGGGTCGTAGGCGAGCATGATGTAGTGGAGGCTGCGTATCAGCGTGGAGTCGAGCTGGAAGTGGATGTCGTCCGAAAGCTGGAGGACATAGCTCATGGCGTCGCGGTACGCCTGCACGGCGGCCCAGGTCTCGTCGCGCGCATCCATCGGCTCGTTCCGGTCGGCGGCCGCAAGTGCGTCGTCCAGGGTTACGTTGTAGCCCTCGATGCTGTTCGAGCCCTGGATCGCCCGGGCCAGCGCGACGCGCCGCAGCAACCCGACCCAGACGCGCAGTTCCCGCGTCCGGGCGCCCAGGCGCGCGCGCAGGTCCTCGACGTGGTTCAGGACCCAGCGCTCCTCAGCTGTGAGGGTGGGGGTGGCGAACAGCACCTTGCGGTCTCCGTCGAAATGTTGGTGCTAGCTATCTGAGGGATAGATAGTATCTAGCACCAAGATAGCTGTCAAGGAGCAATCCATCGCCTGCTACACCGGAGTGCCCGAGCGGCTTCAAGCGAGATCCGCCCTCAGCGGCGGGAAGTCGCGCGGCAGGTCGGGCACGACGAGCTGGTGCAGGCGCTCGGGACGGTCGAGGCCGCGGAGCCGGAACTCCCCGAGGGCGACGAGGTCGACATCGATGGGCAGGTCGTCGCCGAGCGCCTGGCGGGCGCTCTCGGAAAGCACGACCTGGCCGCCGTGCCCGGCCGACCCGATCCGTGCCACGCGGTGCACCTCGGCGCCGACGTAGCCCTCATCGCTCAGCTCGGGCGTGCCCGCGTGCAGGCCGATGCGCAGGCGCACGCGTTCGCCGCCGGCCCACGCCCGGGCGGCCAGACCGCGCTGGATGGCCAGCGATGCATGGACGGCCGCGTCCGCCTCGGTGAAGACGGCGAGGTACTCGTCGGCGCGCGCGTCCACTTCGACGCCACCGGCTCGCCGCACCAGCCCGGCCACGAGACGGCGCACCTCGAGGAGCGTGTCGGGCCACCGCTCGCCCAGGCGCTCAGCAAGCCCCGTCGAGCCCTCGATGTCGGCGAAGAGGAGCGTCACCTGGCCGCGAGGCAGGCGACGGGCATCGGCGGCCTGCGCCCGCAGGCTCGACTCGAGTCGGTCGCGCTCCACCGCCAGGCCCAGCGCCGCGGCAGCAGAGGCCACGAGATCGGGCTCGTCCAGGAGGGCCGGATCGTGGAGGAGTGCCGCGAGCGGCCGGCCGTCGTGCTCGAGCGGCGTCACCGCCCGGTCGGTGCCTGCTTGGGGCAGCACGACAGCCCGCCCGTCACGACCAAGGTAGGCGCGGGCGGCCTCGGACCAGAGCGCCACGGTGAGGGTCGGGTCACGAAGCGCTGTTCGCAGGGAGGCCTCGATCCTCTCGGGACTTGGTGCTCGCCCGAACTCCACGAAGAGATCGGCCACGGACGTCCGATCCAGCCGCGCCCGCAGGAAGCCGACGAGCAGGGCGACGGGCACCGTGACCTCGAGGAGGAAGGCGAAGCGGGAGACGAGAGCAGCTCCGGTCGGGTCCGGGACGGCCAGCGCACGCGTGGCCACGCCGATCGCCTCGAGCGCGCCCGCGAAGAGGACCGGCGCAAGTACGCGCCGCGCCGCTGGAGTCGCCTGAAGCCAGCGACGCACGAGCAGGATCACGACCATGCCGCCCAGGACGCCGCTCGCCAGCAGCGCCAGGCCGGTCGCGGCCCCACCGACCTCGGGCAGCGTCGCGATCCGGAACGGATTCCGCGGACATCCGTGGCAGTACGGGTCGGCGGTCGTGTCCACCGTCAGCAGCTGGAGCGCGGCCAGCGCGCCGTAGACGGCGATGATCAAGCGCACGGCGGTCCGCTCGAGCCCCGGGCCCAGCCGACCGGCTGGGAAGGCCAGGAGCAGGTAGGCCAGCACGACCTCGTTGATGCCCAGGAAGGCCCGGGACAGGACGGCCACGGCGGCGATCGGCACGCCGCGCGCCATGGCGGCCAGGATCCCCGCGCCGACGCCCATCATCAGCCGGCCGATGCGGTTCTCCGGGCGGCGCCGCCAGGCCACCGCTGCGGCGATGAAGTAGGCCGCGGCGATGGCCGCGAACTCCCAGGGCGGGACGAGCGTCGCTTGCGGCCGCGACGCCCCGAGCCAGCCAAGCAAGACGGCGGTCATCGTGCCGATGGCGGCAAGTGCGGTCGCCGGGGACACTCGACGGACCCTCATCCACGCATCGTGCGCGTTCGCCCCCGGTGCGTCCAGATGGCGTACTCGTTCATGACGTCCGATACCCATCGGCCCGGGCGGCCGGCCCGCCCATGACATACGCCACTCGCGGAAGCCGTAGCCGGCGGGAGGTGCGGTCCGGGTCACAGGCCCATGACGAGCGTCACGGTGCGTAGGCAACGGTCACGCGTCCGGCCGCACCGGCCTCCGTTCGCGCCGGCTACCGTTACGGGCATTCGCGCAAGGCAGGGGCAAGGGCAGGGGCAAGGGCAGGGGCCACGCGGCTGGGGTCTCCCTTCGCGCTGGCTGCATGGCCTTCAGGCGCCAGGAGTTTCGCGCCTGACGGCTCTGTGCCGGCAGCCTCGTGGCCGGCGGCCGCCGCGGCGCCGGCGGCCGTGGTGCTCACCAGGCACACAACGCGCCGGGCCGGGGAGCCGCGCCGGGCCGGGGAGCTGCGCCGTCGTTCCGCTCCAGCCCGGGTGCCGCGGACGTATCTGGACTTCGTCACAGGGCGCGGGATCCGCGACCGTTCGGGCGGGGCCCGGCCGGCGGGGAGCGCCTCGGCTAGACTGGACGCCGACGTCGCCACGACGCGTACGAGGAGGTCATCGGCCCTGGCGGACCACGAGCAGGCGCCGCGCCCGAAGCGCGGCAAGACCGTTCACGGCGCGCCGGCCAACGCCGGCCATCGCGTTCTCGCGCCGGACGACGCCGAGGTCGAGGCCTACCTCGAGGTGGCGCTCGACGCGCCGCCGCCCGAGCGCTCGGCACAGGACCGCCCCGGTGCCGGCGCCCCCGGCTCGCCAGAGGCGATCGAGCCGGACACCGTCATCGTCCTCGACTTCGGCAGCCAGTTCGCCCAGCTGATCGCCCGCCGCGTGCGTGAGCTGCACGTCTACTCGGAGCTGCTCCCGCACGACACGCCCTGGGCCGAGATCGAGCGCCGCCGCCCGAAAGCGATCATCCTCTCCGGGGGGCCCTCGTCGGTCTACGACGACGATGCTCCCCGGCCCGACCCCGGCGTCTGGAGCGGCCGCATCCCGGTCCTCGGCATCTGCTACGGGGCGCAGGTGATGGCGCGGGAGCTGGGCGGCGACGTGCTCCCCGTCGCGCGCCGCGAGTACGGCCCCGCCACGGTCACGATCACGGCCGACGACGGCCTCTTCACCGGCCTGGAGCGTCAGCAGCCGGTCTGGATGAGCCATGGCGACTCGATCACGCGCCTTCCGGCGGGCTTCCACGCCACGGCCCAGACTGATTCGACGCCGTACGCCGGCCTGGTCGACCCGGATCGCGGCCTCTACGGCATCCAGTTCCACCCCGAGGTCGTGCACACGCCGTGCGGCCGCGACGTGCTGCGCAACTTCGTGCTGGGCATCGCCGGCGCCCGGGCGACGTGGACGCCGGCCAACTTCATCGAGTCCACGGTGGCGGCGATCAAGGCCCGCGTGGAGGCGCACGCGCGCGAGACCGGCTCGGACGGCAAGGTCATCTGCGCCCTCTCGGGCGGCGTGGATTCGGCGGTCGCGGCGGCGCTGGTGCATCGGGCGGTGGGGGATCGGCTCACCTGTATCTACGTCGATCATGGCCTCATGCGCAAGCGGGAGTCGGAGCTGCTCCGGGTGACGTTCGAGCAGAACCTCGGCATGCGCCTGGTCATGGTCGACGCTCGCCAGCGTTTCCTGGCCCGACTGGCCGGCGTGGAGGACCCCGAGGAGAAGCGGCGCATCATCGGCGACGCGTTCATCCGCGTCTTCGAGGAGGAGGCCGGCAAGATCGGCCGCATCGACTTCCTGACCCAGGGCACGCTCTATCCCGACGTCATCGAGTCGACGGCGCCGGAGACGAAGGCGGCCCAGAAGATCAAGACGCACCACAACGTGGGGGGCCTGCCGGCCGACATGCGCTTCCAGCTCATCGAGCCCCTGCGCTACCTGTTCAAGGACGAGGTGCGCGCCGTCGGGCTGGAGCTCGGGCTGCCCGAGGTCATGGTCAACCGCCAGCCGTTCCCCGGCCCGGGGCTGGCCATCCGCATCATCGGCGAGGTCACTGCCGAGCGGCTCGACACGCTGCGCGAGGCCGACTGGATCGTCATCGACGAGATCAAGGCGGCTGGGCTCTACCGCAGCGTCTGGCAGTCGTTCGCCATCCTCACCCCGGTGCGCAGCGTGGGCGTGATGGGCGATGGGCGCACCTACGCCAACGTCGTGGCCATCCGCGCCGTGACCAGCGAGGACGGCATGACCGCCGACTGGGCCAAGCTGCCCTACGACGTGTTGGGCAAGATCAGCTCGCGTATCGTCAACGAGGTCCCCGGCGTCAACCGCGTCGTCTACGACATCAGCTCGAAGCCGCCCGCGACGATCGAATGGGAGTGACCTTCGGGGGACTCGCGCACCGGTACCGGAGACGCTAGAGTCCGCGCCATGAGCGAGGAGAAGCCCGCCGTCGCGGGCGACGAGACCGCACCCGAGCCGAGCGAGTCCTCGGTCGCCCCTGCCGAGGCGCCGCCGGCGGATCCCCTGGCCGGCGATGAGGCGTTCGCGCCGACGCTCGACCCCGAGGTCCTCAGCTTCGGCGAGACGAAACCGCAGGTGCTCGTCTGCGGCTGGTGCAACCAGCCGCTGCCGGGTCCGGACCTCGAGCGGTGCCCCCACTGCGACGCGAACCTGAAGCCGGCCGATGACTCGATCGTCGTGCCGGGCGTGACCACGCTCTCCGAGGAGGCCGCGCACCTGCTGGAGCTGGCCGAGGTGAAGCGCCAGCGCGAGGCCGCCCGACGGGGCGAGACGATGCTGGCCTCGCCGCGCTCCGGTCCGCCTGTGGCCCCGATCCCGGCGCCCGCCGCGGCGGAGATCGAAGCCGCCCTTCGCCCGCCCGACGACGAGGTGCGCCGGGTCATGCGCGAGCTGGAGCTGGAGGCGCGCCGCGCCGCCGCGATCACGGAGCCGTCGCTGCCCGAAGAAGAGGCCGAGGACGAGGCCCGCCAGGAGCCGGAGCCCCCCGCCTGAGCGTCGCCTAGACTGGGCGCGATGGCCGTCCGTCTCCCCGTCCCGGGTCCCTCGTTCTTGCGCGAGCGCACGATCCGCCTGCACGCGGGCCCGAGCGACCCCGGCGATCCTGTCGCGATCGGCATGGGCCGTCCCAGCGAGACGGACGAC
>JBGPMJ010000083.1:0-8931 GCA_041486935.1 Candidatus Limnocylindria bacterium
CACTTCTCGCAGTCGATCCGGGACCTCGGCCTCTACTGGATGGTCCTCAACGAGCCACCGATCGAGGCCCGGGAAGCGAGATGACCGCGCCAGACCCGCCGTTCCGTTGCCTGATCCTCGAGGATCGCCCGGCCGACGCCGAGCTCATCCTGCTCGAGCTGGGCAGCGCCGGCGTGCGCGTCGATCCGACTGTCGTCGATGGCGAGGAGGGCTTCCGGTCCGCGCTCGACGCGTCGACCGACCTCGTCCTGGCCGACTACTCGGTGCCCGGGTTCGGTGCCCTGGCGGCCCTCCGCATCCTGCGGGAGCGGGCGCTCGACGTCCCGCTGGTCGTCGTCAGCGGGAGCATCAGCGAGGAGATTGCGGTCGAGTGCATGCGGCTGGGCGCCGCCGACTACCTGCTCAAGGACCGCCTCGGGCGGCTGGGCGTTGCGGCCCGCCAGGCGATCGAGCGACGCGATGCCGAGCGCCGGCGTCATGAGACCGAGGCCGCGCTGTTCGAACGCGACCGGCAGTTCCGGGCCGTCTTCGAGAACGCCCTCGACGCGATCATCGTCGTCGACGACGAGCGGCGCCTGGTCGACGCGAACCCGGCCGCCAGCTCGCTCGTGGGCCGCTCGCGCGACGAGCTGCTGCGTATGCGGGTCGAGGACCTCTTCCCGACCGCCTATCGCGAGACGGCCACCAGCCTCTGGGGACGTTTCATCGCCGAGGGCGAGCAGCATGGGGAGGTCAGCCTGCTCCACGCCGACGGGAGCCTGCGGATCGCCGACTACCGGGCGCAGGCGAGCATCCTCCCCGGTCGGCACCTGTCGGTCTTGCGCGACATCAGCGACCGGCGCAGGCTGGAGGAGCAGCTCGGGCAGTCGCAGAAGCTGGAGGCGGTCGGCCGGCTCGCCGGCGGCATCGCCCACGACTTCAACAACCTGCTGACCGCCATCTCAGGCTACGCCCAGCTCCTCGACTCGTCGCTCGAGGGATCCGATCGACGGCATGACGACGTGTCCGCGATCGTGACGGCCGCTGACAGTGCCGCACGCCTGACCAAACAGCTCCTCGCCTTCAGCCGCCGGCAGGTCCTGCAACCGCGGGTGGTGGCCCCGGCCGATGTGCTGACCGGGATCGCGCCCCTCATCCGGCGCATCATCGGCGAGGGCCTGGAGTTGACGATCGAGGCCGATCCGGAGACCGGCCACGTGCGGGCGGACCCGAGTCAGCTGGAGCAGGTGATCGTCAACCTCGCCGTGAACGCCCGCGACGCGATGCCGCTCGGTGGACGACTGACCCTCGAGGCCCGTAACGTCACGCAGGACGAGTCCTATGCCGAAGCGCACGCCGCTGTCGCGCCCGGCCACTATGTGCTGGTCGCCGTGAGCGACACCGGGGAGGGGATGGACAGCGAGACCATCGCCCGCATCTTCGAGCCGTTCTTCACCACGAAGGGGCCGGAGCGCGGGACCGGGCTCGGCCTGGCGACCGTCTACGGGATCGTCAAGCAGAGCGGCGGACACGTCTGGGTCTACTCGGAGCCGGGACGGGGCACGACCTTCAAGGTCTATCTGCCGCGCGTCGACGCCCCGGCCGACCCCCTTCCCCGCCCCGCCCCGATCGGCCGTCCCGCGGGCGGGAGCGAGACGATCCTGGTCGTCGAGGACGACGATGCTGTCCGAGTGCTCGTTGCCACGAGCCTGGAGCGGGCGGGTTACATGGTGCTCGCGGCCGCCAGCGGCCGAGATGCCCTCCCGATCATCGAGCGCCAGCCGGGGCCGATCCATCTGCTCCTGACGGACATCGTCATGCCTGCCATGAGCGGCCAGGAGCTGGCCGAGCACGCACAGGCGTCACGACCGGACGTGCGAGTCCTCTTCATGTCCGGCTACACGCCGAACGCGGTCGTCAATCACGGCGTGCTCGGGGAGGGCGTCAACTACCTGGCCAAGCCCTTCTCCCCCGGCGAGCTGCTCAGCCGGGTTCGGGCGCTGCTCGATGCGCAGAACGCGAATGGATAGCGCGGGCCGCGTCTGAGAGAGGTCGCCCCGCTGCCTCGTCCCCCGCCTCCAGGCCCGCGAGGCGCACGGCGATCGCCCCGCACAGGGCCGGCAGGTCCAGGCCGCCGTCGAAGCCGCCCCGCTCGGCCCGCTCGAGCCGCAGCAGCGCGCCGCGCAGGTTCTTGCCCACGCCCGTCGCGTTGCCGCGCACCGCATGGACCTCGGCGGCGGCGAGCTTGATGAGGCCCTGGTAGAGGTCGCGCTCCGCTTCGTCGGCCGTGCCCATCCAGGCCGGCTCGAGGAGCTCGTGGGCGAGGAAGGCGTCGCCCCGCTCGTAGGCGGCGACGGCGGCGCCGAACGCCGCCCGGCGCTCGACCTCGCCGATCGGCCGGTAGGCCTTCAGGCGGCCGCCCTGCCGCACCGTCCGCTTCGAGGACGCGCCCGCGGTCGGCTCGCTCATGTGGAGGCCGGCCCGGTCGCCGCGATCGCCTCACCTGGTCGGGGGGCCGCGCCACGCGCGATGAGACCGCCGACCGCGAACGCGGCCAGGACGATGCCGCCGAAGAAGGCGAAGGGGTAGCGGGCATCGATGGCGAACAGGACGCCCGTCAGCAGGGAGGCGACGATGAAGGCGATCGTGCCGGCCGCGCCGAACAGCCCCTGCGTGGTCGAGCTGCGGCCGGCCGGCGTGCCCCTGGCGAGGATGGCGAACATCGCCGGACCGAGGAAGGCGTTGGCCATGGCCTCGACGAGGATGACCGCGCCCGGCAGGTACGGCTCGCTGGCGAGCGCATAGATGAAGAGGGCGACCCCGACCACGAGACCGCCGCCCATGGCGAAGCGCAGCCCGCCGAGACGGTCGACCAGCCGCCCCGCGAACGGCGAGAAGAGCACGACCGGCGTGGCGAAGAGCACGTAGGTGATGCCGATCCAGGCCAGCGATGCACCGAGGTGCCGCATGTACAGGCTCCACACGACCTCGTAGACGCCGACCGCCAGGTAGAGCGCGAAGTTCATCGTCAGCGCCCCGATCACGGCGCGGTTGAGCATCTCGCGCAGCGGGGCCTGCGGCGTCCGGTCGCGTCGCTGGCTCTCCACGTAGCGCTGGGCGAGGTCGGGCGAATCGGTGCCGTACTCCGCGTAGGACGTCTCGGTCGAGGGCGCGTGGGTGCGTGGACCGACCGCCGCGGGCGGCAGCGCGAAGGCGAGGTATGCCGCGCCGAGCGCGCAGGCGACCCCGGCGGCGATGAACGGGAAGCCGAACCCACCCCCCAGCGCCGCCCCGAAGGCGCCGATGACCGGGCCGAAGATGAGCCCGCCCATCTGCGCCGAGGTGTACAGGCCGAAGACCTCGCCACGCTCGTGATCGGCGGTCGCATCGACGAGGATGCCGCGCGCCGCGGGGTCGTACATGCTCGCCGCCGCGCCCGATAGGAACCGCAGCAGCAGCAGCTCCAGCGGCCCGTGGAAGGCGAGCGGGAGGAGGCTCGCCACGGTCAGGATGAGGAGCCCGGCGATCATCAGCGGCTTCCGCGAGGTCCGGTCGGCGAGCCAGCCGAAGAACGGCTCGAAGACGAGGCGGGCCGCCGGCCAGGCGGCGAGGATGACGCCCAGCGTGGCGGGGTCGACGCCCTGGTCCACGACGTAGAGCGGCAGGACCGGCAGCAGCGCGCCGAAGCCGACCACCACGACGAACTCGGCGATGAGGATCGGCATGACCGGCCGCCAGCGGACCAGCCAGGCTCGGGCGCGCGCGGCGAGACGGGAGAGCATGCAGTCGTCCGGATGGCCGGCCGGTGCCCACTCCCCGCGGCCGGCCGATGGCGGGGGAGGTCCGTCGGCGCCAACGACGAGGCGCCACGGGTCGGGGCGATTCTAGCCGCCGGTCGTGCGGATGATCGAGAATGCCGCCCATCGTGCGCCGCCTGCGACTCCCCGTCCGGATCGTCCTCGCCCACGGTGCCTCGGGCACGGCCGCCTCCATGCGGCCGCACGTGGTAGGGCTGCGCGCGCGCGGGCTGGACGCCCTGGCCATCGATCTTCCGAAGCGCAAAGCCGAGGATGCCGTCCCCGCCTACCTCGCCGCCGTGGCGGCCCTCCCTCCGGCCCTGCCCGGAACCCGGCTCGTCATCGGCGGACACTCCTACGGCGGCCGCGTGGCCAGCCTTCTCGCGGCGGACGGCAGGCTGTCCGACCTCGCCGGTCTGGTCTGCTTCAGCTACCCGCTCCACCGACCGGGCGCGCCCGACGGCGGCCTGCGCACCGACCACTGGCCGCGCATCGCCGTCCCGACGCTCATCCTCGAGGGCGAGTCGGACCCGTTCGCCCGGATCGACCTGCTGCGGGCGGCCGTGCCACTGCTGCCTCGCGGCCGCCTGGTGACCTTCCCGCGGCTGGGCCACGGGCTGCTGCCGGTCCTCGACGAGGCGCTCGACGCCCTCGTCCCCTGGCTGGCCTCTCTCGGCCCGGGCGACTCCGCCGGGTGACGCCGGCCAGGTCCACTGCCATCTTCACTTGACGGGGCGTGAACAGGACGGGCGTTCCCTGGGCACCCAGGCACGGCGAGCCGCCTCAGACGGACCTCCCCGGCTGGCCATGAGCGTGGGCCGCGTGGCGCCGATGCACCGCGCCGCACCCAGGGCCGTCGGCGGAGCCCGTTCGCGCCCGCTGGACCGCGACGGTCTTCACATGAAGTGAATTCCGTCGCCCTCAGGCCCGGGGCGGCGTGGATGGCGACGCTCAGCCCAGCCGCTCCCACTCGACCCACTGGCTCCCGTCCCACCAGCGATGCCGCGTCCGCCCGTCGCGGCCGAGGGCGAACACGTCCAACCGGTCCGGCCCCCAGCTCGAGGCGGCCGGGTCCCCGGCCAGCTCGCCGCCGAGCGACTCCCAGGGATGCCACGAGACGCCGTCCCAGTAGCGATCCCACAGCTCCCCGTCGTCGAAGACGGCGAAGACCTCCAGCTGGTCGACCGCCCAGGCCGTCACGGCCGGCCCCGAGGCCAGCGCTCCACCCAGCGACTCCGGGGCCGACCAGCCGGCGCCGTCCCACCAGCGGTGCCACAGGGCACGATCACCGCCGCGCCAGAAGAGGTCGAGGCGCCCGGGTCCCCAGGAAACGGCGACGAGTCCATCCATCGGTCGGTCCTCCTCTGTTCTCTCGCCTGTCAGCGGATCGCCGCGAGCGCTCGCCGGAATGCCTCGATCGTCTCGTCGCGCAGGACGAACGTCACACGCTCGAACGTGACGGCCTCGTCACGGAGCACCAGCGCGACAGTGCCCACGGCCACCTCGGCCGCCTCGGCGAGCGGGTAGCCGTAGATGCCGGCGCTGATCGCGGGCACGTTCACGGTACGGGCGCCGAGCCCGGCCGCGACCGCGAGGGCGGAACGATACGCCGACGCCAGCTGCTCACGTTCCCCGTGCCCCCCGCCGGCCCAGGCCGGCCCCACGGCGTGGACCACCCAGCGCGCCGGAAGGTCTCCGGCACCTGTCGCGACAGCCGTGCCAGTGGGCGTTCCGGCGGGGTACCTGGCGCGAAGCTCGGCCATGATCGCCGGCCCACCTCCGCGATGGATCGCGCCGTCCACGCCGCCGCCGCCCTTGAGCGCGCTGTTGGCCGCGTTGACGATGGCGTCCGCGGCGAACGTCGTGATGTCGCCCACGACGAGGGCGAGGACGGCGGTGCCGAGCGAGCGCTCGGCGAGGGGCGAGGGCATGGGTCCATCATGCCGCGCCGTTCGCCGCCCCGCCACGCGGCCATGGTCGGTGTTACGATGTAAGCAAGTAATCATCCATTCGGACCCCGAGGAGCAACGACATGGACCGCCACATCTCCGCCGACGAGCTCCAGGGCTGGTTCGCCGGCCGCCTCACTGAGGGCTGGTTCGTCGGGCCGCCCGAAGTCCGTCTCGACCGCGAGGAGATCCTCGTCATCGGCGAGCTGGCCGACGTCGAGCTGGGCAAGGACCCCTCCGATGCCGCGCGTGCCGCCGCCCGTCAGGCTCGGACCGACGCCTTCCGCGACGAGACGCGCGAATCCCGCATGCGCATCGCGGACGAAGCCCAGCATGGCTTCGGACGGGCCGTCTCCTGGGGCTGCCGTATCGGCGGCACGGAGCGGCTCTTCACGACGCTGGCGCTGCCGGTCATGACCCGCCTGCGCATGGCCGAGAGGCGCACGCTGGACACGCTCGTCGCGGCCGGCGTGGCCCGGAGTCGGGCGGACGCGCTGGCCTGGTGCGTGAGGCTCGTCGCCGAGCACGAGGGCGACTGGATCGCCGGCCTGCGCGAGGCGCTCGAGGCGGTCGAGAAGCGCCGTGCTCAGGGCCCGCGTCTGCACTGACGGGCGCTGCAGGCGCGGCGTAGACTCGGGTCGCGCCGCGCCGGCAGCAGGGACGATCCGGCGCGCCGGCGCGACCGGAGGGATCCGATGAGACGACGTCTTCTCCTCCTGCTGGGCACGCAGAAGGGCGGCTTCATCCTCGACGGCGACGAGACCCGCCGTGCATGGCGGGTCCGAGGGCCGCTCTGCGAGGGCTGGCCGCTCAATCACCTCACCGCCGATCCCGCCTCCGGCACCCTCTATGCCGGCGGCCGCAGCTTCTGGTACGGACCGGCCGTCTTCCGCAGCGACGATCTCGGCGCGACGTGGTCCCACGCGTCGGAGGGTCTGACCTACGGCGAGGACGGCCCGAAGATGAAGACGGTCTGGAACATCACGCCAGTCGGCGATGCCCTCTACGCCGGCGTGGATCCCGCGGGCCTCTTCCGGAGCGACGACCGCGGTGAGACCTGGCGGCACGTCGAGGGCCTGACCAACCACCCCACGCGCCCCACGTGGGAGGGCGGCTTCGGCGGCCTCTGCCTCCACTCCATCGTGCCCCACCCCACCGACCCGCGGCGCATGTGGGTGGCCATCTCGGCCGTGGGCACCTTCGCCACCGAGGATGGCGGGGCGACGTGGGAGCCGCGCAACAGCGGCGTCCGGGCGGACTTCCTGCCCGATCCGTACCCGGTGACCGGACAGTGTGTGCACAAGCTCGTCATGGCCCCCGGCATGCCCGACCGGCTCTACCAGGAGAACCATTGCGGCACGTACCGCAGCGACGACGCCGGCCGAACGTGGATCTCCATCGAGGCGGGGCTGCCGTCGACCTTCGGCTTCCCGATGGTGATGCACCCCCACGACCCCGACACGGCCTTCACCGTTCCGCTCAACGGCGACGACCGCGGCCGCTTCATGCCCGACGGCCGGGCCGCCGTCTGGCGCACCGCCGACGCCGGTGCCACCTGGACCGACCTGCGCGACGGGCTGCCGCAGCGGGACGCGTACCTCGGCGTGCTCCGCGAGGCGATGGCCATCGACCGGCTCGACCCCTTCGGGATCTACTTCGGGACGAGCACCGGCCAGGTCTTCGCCAGCGCCGACGAGGGCCGGACGTGGCGTGAGATCGCCTCGTTCCTGCCGCCCATCCACTCGGTCGAGACGCTGCTGGTCGGGGGCTGACTGCGGCCGTGGCCCTGGTCCGGCTGCCTCGCTCGCTCGTCGACCTTTTCCCGGGGCTGCCGCGCCAGGCGGAGATGCCCGACGTTGGCACCGTGGCCGAGATGATCGCCTCCCTCGACGCCCGCTGGCCGGGGTTACGCGATCGGCTTTGCGACGAGGGTCCGGCCCTGCGCGAGCACATCAACGTGTTCGTGGACGGGGAGCGCGCTGGCCTGTCTGCGCGGCTGCGGCCTGGCTCGATGGTGATCGTCCTGCCGGCCGTGGCCGGTGGCTAGGACGGTCGGGGGCGGGTCAGCTCCCGCAGCCCGACTCGCCGGGGAGCAGCGGCCGGAAGCGCACCGTGTACTCGACCCCACCGCTCGCCCAGCGCGTCAGCTCGTTCGACTCCTTCGCCAGCGGGTAGAGCGTCGCGAAGTCGGCTCCCTCGACCGTGCCGCAGCGAACGTTCGGGGCGTCCTTCAGGGCGGCCCCGAAACCGGCCAGGCCGGTGGCCAGCGGCCAGTCGCGCGTGGTCGGCGGGACGGGGTTCGGCTCGGCGCTGGGATCGACCGGCGAGATGATCAGGCGCAGCGCCTTCGGCTCGTACGGGGTGTCGTCGCCCACGACGTCGCCGGCAAGGCCGGCCCGCGGGTTCGTCACGAGCGCGATCAGGACCTTCATCGCCTCGCGCTGCTTGAGGCTCGCGGGCGAGAGGCGGGGGTCGTCGGGCTGGACCTCGTCGAGCGCCTCGACGATGGTCTGGTGCCGCACGCCCGCAACGAACACGACGAAGACGGTGATGGGCGGGTTCTTGACGACCGGGAAGCGCAGCTCCTGGTCCGCGCCGATGATGCCGGACGCCCCCGCCTGCGTGAGGATGGCCTGCACGCCGCTGTCGTTGAGCTGCGTGACGCTGAACACCGGCAGCGCCGGTCCGGGATACAGCTCGACCTGCGGGCCTGGCCGGATGAGGCGTCCGTCCCCGAACAGGGCGGCGCTCGGGGCGCCGAGCAGTCGCGCGGCGGTCGTGTCGTCGCCACGGACGACAGCCACCCCGAGGACCATCTCATCCGCCCCAGTGGGTCGATCGCTGAGGTTCGGGCCCGACTCACACGCCGCCGCCACGAGGGCGACGGCCACGAGGAGCGCCAGGGGAGAGCGACGGATGTTCATGGCCCGCAGACGGTACAGCACCGGGGCGGGTTCCCGCCGCAGGAGCCTTCAGCCGCCCTCGCTCTGTGGAGCCGAGGCATCGAGGTCGGCCACGACATCCGGCGCAGTGGCCAGGGCGCCGGACTCGATGAGCGTCTCGGAGTCGATGGCCGCCTGCTCGCGGTCGCCGGTGCGGCTGATCGTGAATCCGATCTGTGGCGGGATGGTGGCCGTGACGGTGATCTCCGAGATGCGGTACGCGGAGTCCTTGTTGCGCAGCGACGCATTGGCCCTCTCTTGGAG
>JBGPMJ010000084.1:0-8799 GCA_041486935.1 Candidatus Limnocylindria bacterium
CAACGTTGAAGCCGCGGCAGCCATGGGCGGTCGCGTCGTCGGGACCTACTGGACGCTCGGCCAGTACGACTTCGTGTCGATCATCGAGGCGCCCAGCGACGAGTCGATGACCGCGGCCCTGCTGCTCAACGGCGCTCGCGGCTTCGGCCGGACGGTGACGATGCGCGCCTTCACGACGTCCGAGTTCGAGGGCATCATCGGCCAGGCCAAGGCCGCGGGCGGTTGAGCCCGCGACCCCCGGGGCGCGGCGGCGTCATCTGGGGGTCAGTCGCTCGACACCTCCACCTCGCCCGATGCCTGCACCCGCACGCGACGCCACGCGGTCACGCGCGCGTACTCGTCGGGCGCCAGGACCACGACAGGTACCGCCTGCCCGTAGAGGGCCTCCGCCACGAGGGCGCCGAGTGCGATGATCGGATCGCGTTCTCCGAGGAGGATGGCGGCCGGTCCCACGCCCGCCCGGATGATCTCCGCCAGCACGCTCGAGCTGGAGCTCGAACCGCGGCCCGCCGGCATCACGAGCACGCGGCCGGTCACATTCGCCCCGTTCTGCGGGTGGTGGATGTCGATCACATCACCCGATGCCTCGTGCACCCCGCCCCAGAAGCTCAGTGGCTCCGTGAGGACCAGCACCTCGCCCTCGGCGACGCCCGCGACCAGGACCTGGGTCATGCGCCTCCCTCCCAAGGCACATCGTCGCGCCACACCTCGCCCCGAACCGCCGACTCCACGCACTCCTCCAGACTCGCGAAGATCACGTCGTAGCCAAGGTTGCCGGGCGCGTACCAAGCCCACTTGGCCGAGTTGGTCATCACCGCGCCCGGACGTCCGGAAAGGATGGGCGTGAGGTAGGTGCACGTGTCGGTGACGATCTGCACGCCGCATGCGCGCAGCGCGCCGCCCCAGCCCTCCGCATCGATGCGCGCCAGTGTGTCGCGCCCGGTGGAAACGAAGAACTCCAGGTCGGGAGACACGAGGCGTTCAGCCAACAGCGACCGAAGACGCTCGAATTCCGCGTAAGAGAAGTGTGGCGTGCCGATGCTCACCGCGCCTAAGGTTCGTGTGTTTGTGGTGGTGAGTTCCGCCGCCGCTGCCGCCAGCTCGGTGGGGCCCAGGACCACCGTGCGATCTGGTGCGCGTCCCCCGAAGGCCTCGCGGCGCGTGGGCGCCTCGGGTGTCACGCCGACCATGTGGAACATAGCCACGGAACCCGACGAGGCGGCCGCCGCACCGAACGCCTTGAGCTGGTCCTCGGTGGCGTGATCCACGCCGTCGATGACCGGGATCGCGGTCCCAGCCAGGCGTCCCACGAGGTGCCCGAGCGTGGCGAAGAACGTCTCGCGGCGCCGAGTGGCGTCGGGGATCCCGCGCACGTGCATGAGCGTCTGGCCGACGCGCCCCTCGTCGGTATGGAGCCCGTACTCAGGGACGCAGCCGGTGAGCGCGGCACAGATGTCGATGAAGTCTCCATAGCGCTCAGTGCGCGCGCCCAACACGCTGTTGGCGAAGACGATCGCGTTGGACTCCGCCCACGCGATCTGCTCGCCGAGATGTGGACGCTCGACGAGTTGATACGGTGCGCACGTCCACGTCTGGCGGCACCCCATGGCCGCGTAGTGGCGCATCATCTCGCGGCTGGCGGCCGCCACTTCGGGGCGCCCGCGGAACAGCGTGGGATGCAGGAGATCGATCGCGCCCACATTCAGCGTGGTCGGTACGTGCACCTTCGCCCCGCTCTCGGCCAGCGTGCGCGCGAAGTCGATCGAGGCAGGACCGTGATACAGGCAACCGTCGATGTGAGCGCGAGTGATCGGGATGAGACGTCGCGCGCCGACCATGTCCGCCATGCGCGTGATGAGACGCATGGGCAGCGTCTCAAGAGGGGCCGTCGTCACCCGTCTGCACGCCTTTCTCCCGTCGTTCGCTGAGGTGCGGTCCTGCCTCGGAGGCGAGTCTACGGCAGCGTCAGCGGGCGAGGCGGAGTTCCTGCTCCGCCTCCGCGACCTTCGTCAGCACGCCGGCCTGGAGCGAGTCGAGACCGGCCCAGACGCCCTTGGTGGAGTTGCTGATCGAGGTCAGCTGGCTCTTCAGGGCACGGATCTGCTCCATCTGCTCGCGGATGCCGCGCAGCGCGAGCGCGATGGCGCGCGCATCGATCTCGACCTCGCGCTCGTGGAGGGAGGCGAGGGCCAGCAGGCGCGCCAGGCGGACGGCCGCCTCGAGCACGGCGGGCTGCGGATCGTCCGGGTCGATCACGCAGTAGACGTCCTCGCCGAGGACCGTGAAGGGGTCGATGCCGGCCGGGGCGTGGGCCGGCGTGAAGACCACGATGCCGACCGCGGCGCCGCGGGTCTCGCGCGCCTCGCGCAACTCCTCCCGGATCGCGCGCATGGAGATCTCGCGATCCTTGGCCTCGACGACGAGGCGCACGTCCGCGCCGCGCGTCAGGCGCGGGTCCACGGTCAGCACGAAGTCGCCCTTCTTGGAGCGGATCACGGCGCCCCCCTCGTCCGCGGTCCGGTCGAGCAGGTCGCCGGCGCCGCGGGCGATGGCGCCCAGCAGGTCCTCCAGGAGCGCCTCGAAATCGCCACCCTTGGCGGCCGACTTCGCGCGCTCGGAGGCCCGAGCCGCTGCGGCGGCCTCGATGGCCGTGAGTCGGTCGTTCAGCTTCGCGAAGCCCTCGTTGATCTCGACGCGGAACTGGTGGAGGGGGGAGTTGAGGCGCGTCGGGTCGAGCAGGAGCGCCAGGCGGGACGCGTCGCCGTCGAAGTAGCGGCCGAGCAGCTCCTGCATGCGGCCGATGGCGCTGTCGCGCTTGGCCGGGTCGAACAGCTCGTTGACGTAGGCGCGCAGCGCGCCCTTGTCGCCGAGGAAGCGCTCCAATGTGCGCGGAAGGCGGCCGTCGCCGTCGGCGAAGTTCTGGCGCAGCGCCTCCTCGAGGGCCCGGGCGGCGCGCTCGTTCGTGGCCTGCGTCTGGGCGAGCAGCGACTCGAACTCGCGCCGCACGACGTCCACGTTGACGCTCACACCCGCGTCCTGGAGGGCGGTCAGGCCGATGCGCAGCGCTCGCTCGATGAGGACCGGCCGATCGTCGGCCGGACGCTCGGCGACGAACGCCGCGAGGCCGGGGTCGTGGAGCGTGAGGCGCTCGACGACGATGCGCTCGCCCTCGATGCGCACGCCGCCCACGCCGTTGCCGGCGGGGCTGGTCGGAAGCTGGACGATGTTCGTGGCGGGTTCCATGCCAGCCATCCTGGTCCCCGCCCGTGCCACCTTGCGTGTCACAGGCTGCCGTGCATCGGTCTTGACATCGAGCATGCCTGCAGTGATATCATGATGCCATGCCACGCCTGATCATCACCCTGACCACGGACCAGGACGGCCGTGTCCGTCGCATCGCGCGCGATCGGTCGACATCGATGGCCGAGGTCGTTCGAAGCGCTATCGAGGCTCTCCCGGCGACGCCGACGATCGATCGTGCCTCGAGGATCCGACGGATCCTCGAGGTTTCCGGCAAGTACCGCTCCGGGCTGACCGATGTGGCCGAGAACCACGACTTCTACCTGGGCGAGGACCTCCTCGATTGGCGATCTTCGTAGACACCTCGGCGATCTACGCCCTGCTGGCGGACGATGACTCGAGCCACGCCGCCGCCGCCGCAACGTTCAGCGTGCTCGGTGAGAGCGAGGAGCTGGTGACCCACGGATACGTCGTGTCCGAGGCTGCTGCGCTCGTGCAACGACGCCTCGGGCCGCAGGCGCTCCGCACGCTGCTGTCCGAGGTCCTGGAGATCCTGGAGGTGGAGCTGGTCGACTGTGCGACGCACGACGCTGCAGTGGCATCGTTGCTCGCGTCGGTCGATCGCCGGATCTCGTTGGTCGACTGGACGAGCTTCGTTTTCATGCGGGCGCGGGGCATCACGGATGCGCTCGCCTACGATCGCGACTTCGCCGCCCAGGGGTTCCGGCTCGGCCCCGGCGCGGACACCTAGGCCGACCCCGCCATCTCCACGTAGCGGCAGAGAGCGTTCGCCTTGCGCATCTGGTCGGGGGTGCGGCAGGGGACGTCGAGCAGCTTGGGGCTCGCGACGAGGATGGCCAAGGCGCGCGCACGCGAGATGGCCACGTTGAGGCGGTTGCGCTCGTAGAGGAAGTCCATGCCGCGCGGCGCGTCCTCGGCGGATGAGCTGGCCATGGAGTAGATCGCGACCGCGCCCTCCTGCCCCTGGAACTTGTCCACGGTGCCGACGCGCGCGGAGCGACCGAGCAGGCGCTCCGTAGCCTCGGCGATGGCCGCGACCTGGAGGTTGTAGGGCGCGATGACGATGATGTCCCCGACCTCCAGTGGCCGAGCCACGCCGTGCCGGTCCGTCCACGGCCGACCGATCAGCGAGCGGATGGCCTCCGCCACCACCAGCGCCTCCTCCGTGGAGCGCGACTCGTTGCCGTGATGGGCTGCGGTCAGCCAGCGCACGCCGGTGCCCGAGAGCAGCGCTCCGTCGTCGATGCGCTGGACGGCAGTCGAGGGGTCGGTGCCCAGTCGACGCTCGTAGAAGGCCTCGGAGATGTAGGCGTTGACGTCGGGGTGCAACCGGTACGTCCGGTCGAGGAAGAGGCCGCGGTCGCCCGGCACGGTCAGCGGAGTGCCCACCAGGTGCTCCAGTGCCGAGGCGTCGGCGCCCACGGGATGGACACCCCGCGATACCTGCGGCAGCTGGTTCGGGTCGCCCAGCAGGACGATCGAGCGGGCCGCGCCGCTCATGGCCACGGCGTTGGCCAACGACATCTGGCCGGCCTCATCGACGAACAACACGTCGACGCTCTCGCGCATGTCGTCGCGGGCGAACAGCCATGACGTGCCCGCGGCGATGTCGAACCGACCGGCGCGCATCTCGGGTCCGACCTCACGGGCCTCCGTCGCCAGTCGCACGCCCGGAAGATGATCGCCGTCGTCGCCCGTATCGCAGCGCTGGATGGCCCTGAAGTCACCATCCCCGTCGCGCCTCGCCCCGTCGAGGGCCAGCAACACGTTCGTGATGGCCTTGTGCGACTGCGCGCTGATGCCGACGCGCTTCCCGGCGCGGACGAGATCGAGGATCATGCGCGCCCCCGTCCACGTCTTGCCGGTACCCGGCGGCCCCTGGACGGGCAGCACACCGCCCTCCAGCTCCAGCCCCAGCTTGCGTGCGGCAGTGACGACGTCCCAGCCCGGCCGAAGCAGGACTCCCTCCGACTCGACCCCCCCGAGCCGAGGCCGGCGGCGCAAAAGCAGGTCGCGCCCGGCCCGATAGGGCCCGGCTTCGTCGATGCCATTGGCCAGCACCCAGTCGGCGATGTTGGCGAGGGCGGTGCGCATGGGGTCGGTCTGCAGGGGCGTCGTCGGCAGGAGACGTCGTGGGTGGTGGCCGAGCTTCGTCGGTCCGCGCACGATGTCGATGGTGCACGCGGCATCGTCGACGGCCCTGATCTCGCCGATCTCCTCGCCCAGCCTTTCCGGTGGGTGGTCGGGATCCATGGCGGCCTTGCCCGGGCGGAGCTTGTGGTCCTGCGGCGGGAAGCGGTAGCGGCGGATCGTGCTCCGCTTCTCGGTGCCCACGTCGCCGACGTACTCGAGGCCGGCCAGTGCCTCCGCTTCGCCGAGTAGATCCTCGATGCTCGACTCCCTGAGGCGGAACCAGTCCCACCAGGCCGGCTTGTCCTCGCGCCGGTGCCAGTCGAGGAGCGCCGCCAGCAGCCAGCGGGCCCCCTGCTCGTCGCTGCGCTCGCGCGGCTCGGCCGGGACACCGTCGGTGAGCGCCTCCACGCGCCGTCGAGTGGCCTCCTGCTGCGCGGTGAGCGCCGCGCTCGCCTCGTCCGCCGGTCGTTCGGGGCGGGGCAGATCCCAGCCGCGCGCCAGACCCTCCCCCCGCCGCTCCTCCAGCCAGCCGCGCAGCAGCCAGGTCGAGACGCAGTCGTCGCGGTTGTAATCGGCAAGATCCTTCAGGTGGCGTGGATCGCGGTCGCGCACCCAGTCCTCGTACTCGACGACGCTGAAGCCGGCCTCGGTGATCGGGCCCTCGCGCTCGGGCATGTAGAACTTCTCGATGCGCTTGATCGAGTACGACTCGACCGAGGCCCGGACCCCCTGCCGCACGACCTGGTAGAGGTCCACGAGCACCTGGCCGCGCAGGATCCGGTCGACTTCATCCTCACGCGTCGCGTGGCGCTGCATGAGCCGCTTGATGGCGCCCGACTCGTAGCCGGCATAGTGATAGACATGCATCGTCGGGTCCCCGGCCAGGCGCTCGATGACCAGGTCGATGAAGGCCTCGAAGGCCCGCTTCTCGCCCTCGCGGTCGTGGCCCCAGATGGGGCGGTAGACCGCCTCGGCCGTGTCGATGGAAACGACGCCGAGGAGGTACTCGAGGCCGTCCTCGAGTGCCCAGGGGTCGGCCTCGATGTCGAAGAAGAGGTCGAGTGGGGACGGCTCGGGCAGGAGCGCCAGGCCCTTGCCCGGCTCGTCGGGGTGGGGCTCGATGAGCTCGTAGAGCAGCTGGCCGGTGTCCGCGCCCGCGACCTGGAGGCGGGCCTGGTCCCGGACACGCGCCAGCGGACGGGCGTTCATGTCCTTCACCGGGCGATTCGGCGGCAGGGCGGCGAGCGAGCGCATCGTCGGCACGCCGTCGGCGGTGAGCCGCTCCGTGTGCGCCCGTGTCATGCCGGCCACGATCGAGAGGTGGTCGTCGCTCCGACGGCGGTCCATGCAGGTCGGGAACCAGGCGCAGACGCGGCAGTGATCCACGGGATCCGGATACGTGCCGGCCGTCAGGGGATCGCGCCGCGGGGTTTCTTCGTCGCCCAGGACGACGGTCTCGAAACGGCGCTTCACCATCCGGTAGTAGGCCGCGTAGTCGTCGAGGCGCATGGTGTGCGTCGTGCCGTCGCCGGTGACGACGTAGACGCGTTCCGGCGCGACGCCCTGGAGCTGCGCCAGCCGGTCCGAGTAGACGCAGACCTGGAGTAGCGCGCCGCCCTTCACGGCGCGGGAGAGCTTCGTGTCGGCGACCTCGTAGCTCCAGGCGCCCAGGGCCGGGCTGGGGCGATCGACCTTCAGCAGGAAGTCGGCGTAGCCGAGCCAGCGCCCGTCGAAGAGGGTGGCCTGGAAGATGACGTCGGCGCCGTCGCGCATCGCCTGGAGCGTGGCCGCCTCGGCGGCCCGGAGCGCTTCGGGCGTGCTCTCCGGCCGTCCGAACTCGACGATCGACCGGCCCTCGGCGCGGCGGCGCTCGAGGAAGGCGCGCTCATGGGCCTCGCCGCGCTCCTGGAGCAGCCTCAGCTCCGGGTCCTCGCGGTGCGGCGGCTTCTCCCAGAACCCGTCGGCGCGGCCGAGCTCGAGCGTGGCGAGGTGATCGCAGGCCAGGAAGCCGACGAGGTCGGTGGCGCTGACGACGAGCGTGCCGTCCTTGTGGCGTTGCAAGAGCCGGCGGTCCCCCTGCTATGGCCCGGCGGCGCGCGGGTCAGCGGCGATCGTACGCCTACCGTGCCCGCGCGGGCGGGTGCCCAGCGAGGCGCGCCAGGAGCCCGAAGGCCAGAGCGCTCAGTGAGATGGCGAGGATGGCCCCCGGCGCGACGACGGCGACGAAGACCGCGGCGGCGGCGACGATGGCGGCCAGGAGCTCAGTTCGGTCGTACATGGCGCGATGCTCGGGTCCACCCGTGCCAGCTCGTATGGCACGCGCCCGGGACCTTGCCGCCGGGCGGCTAACGATGTATACATACATCATGCAGCGCACGCAGATCTACCTGACCGACGATGAGACGGCCGCCCTGGACCGCCTGACAGAGACGACCGGGCGCACGAAGTCGCAGCTCATCCGCGAGGCGATCGAGGCCCAGTACCTCGCCCGCCCCGACATCGAGCGTGCCCTGCGGATCCTCGACGAGACGTTCGGCGCGTGGAAGGGCGATGACCGCCCAGGCGGCGCCGAGTATGTCGAGCTGGTCCGGCCAGGCAACCTCGCCCGCCGCATCTCAGCAGCCGATCGACGCCGTGCGGCTCGTCCTCGATAGCTCGGTCATCATCGATCACCTGCGGGGGGACGACCGCGCTCGACGGTTGATCTCGGCGGCGTTCACGGCTGGCGACGAACTCTGGAGCGTGGCGGCCGCTCGGGTGGAGATCCTCGGTGGCATCCGTTCGGGAGAGGAACGGGAGACCTATCGGTTGCTCGCGATGATCTCGTGGCTGGACGTCACGACCGATGTCGCCGATTTGGCCGGGCGGTACGCGGCCCGGTTCAGGCGCTCGCACGGCGCGATCGACACCGTCGACTACCTCCTCGCCGCGGCCGTGGATGTCCTCGGCGCCGAACTCAGGACGCAGAACGTCCGCCACTTCCCGATGATCCCCGGCCTCGCACCGGCCTACGAGTAGCGGGCCCTCTGGCGGCCCGGCGTACGATTCGCCCATGCGAGTGGTGATCGTCCTCGCGCTGACGGGGTTCCTTCTCGTGGGGTGCAGCGCCGGCGTGAGCGCGACCCCGAGCCCGACCCCGGCTCCCACCCTCGGGTCCACGGAGGCTCCGACCTCGACCCCGCCTCCGTCCCCCAGCCCCGAACAGACCCCGGAGGCGACCCCGATGCCGACCGACACACCGAGCCCCGCCCCCTTCGGCCTCACCAGCCCCGCCTTCCACGCCGGAGCGGGGATCCCGAGCCGCTACACCTGTGACGGCCGCGGCGTGTCGCCGCCGCTTGCCTGGACCGGCGTGCCCGCGGGCACGAAGGCGCTGCTGCTCACCGTCACCGACCCCGATGCGCG
>JBGPMJ010000085.1:0-8794 GCA_041486935.1 Candidatus Limnocylindria bacterium
AAGAACGTCTTCAACGGCGCGCTGGTCGCGATGGACTACGAGACCGGCGAGATCGTCGCCTACGTCGGATCGGCGGACTACTACGCGACCAAGGCCACGAAGGAGTTCCAGCCGCAGTTCGACGTCCTGGCCGACGGCTGGCGCCAGCCGGGCTCGGCCTTCAAGCCGTTCAACTACGTGACCGGCATCGACGACCGGACCATCACCGCGGCCACGATGCTCATGGACGTGACCACGAACTTCGCCGCCGGCGGCAAGCCGTACGAACCCAGCGACTTCGACGAGCTCGAGCGCGGGCCCGTGCGCGTCCGCGCCGCCCTGCAGTTCTCGCTCAACATCCCCTCGATCAAGACACTCGCCTACAACGGCGTCGACCACGTCTTCGAGAACGCGCGGAAGATGGGCCTGCGCTTTCAGCGAGAGCGCACCGATGCCGGACTCTCGATGGCCATCGGCACCGTGGAGACGCACCCGGTGGACCTCGTGACCGGCTACGCCACGCTCGCCGATGGCGGCCGCTACATCGGCCACACGGCGATCCTGCGGGTGCTCGATGCGCAGGGGAAGGACGTCGTCTCGCCCTACACGCCCCCGACCGGGGAGCAGATCGTCAGCCCGCAGGCGGCCTTCATCGTGACCGACATCCTCAACGGGAACACCGACCCGAAGATCAACCCGTACTGGGGCAAGTTCATCGTCACCGACAAGGATGGCAAGCGGCGCCCGGCGGCGCTGAAGACCGGCACGAACAACGACGCCAAGGACCTCAACGCCTACGGCTTCATCGCACCGCCCACCCCCGAGGGTCGCCAGAGGGGCGAGTACGCGCTCGTCGTGGGCGCCTGGAACGGCAACAGCGACAACACCGAGGTGAGCACCCGGCGCAATCCGGTCTTCTCGCTCGACGTGCCGGCGCCCGTGTGGCAGGGCTTCCTGGTGCAGGCGACCAAGGAGTGGGAGATCCGCGATTTCGTGCGGCCCACGGGCATCACCGAGGCGACCGTGGATGCCTTCAGCGGCATGGCGCCGGGCGCGTTCACGACCAGGACGATCACGGAGCTGTTCATCGAGGGGACGGAGCCGCGCCTCGTGGACGACACGAAGTTCGCCTTGCAGGTGGAGGAGGAGACCGGGTTGCTGTGGGCCGATGGCTGCAGCGGCACGCCGGTCATCCGCGGCTTCCTCGACCTCTCCCGGGTCGAGTCCGCCTTCCCCCTCTGGCAGCAGGCGAACCTCGGCTGGATCGAGCGCGCGAAGCAGGGACCGGGCGTCGCCGGCGGGCCCAAGGGCACGCGCACGACCTACTTCTACAACCTCGGCTTCCACCCCTACGGCTCCACCTGGGGCGCCCCGTTCCCGCCCACAGAGACCTGTGTCCCGGCACCCTCCCTGAGCCCGTCGCCATCCGAGAGCGGCCTGCCGCTCCCGACTGACACGCCGCTCCCGGTCGACACGCCGCTCCCGGCCGACACCCCGCGACCGAAGCACACGCCGAAGCCGTAGGCCGACGCCGGTCCCCACACCGACGCCCGGCCCGACCTGATCGGGGGGCTCGTCCGCGGGGGCGCCTAAAGCAGGACGATGCTGGCGCCGTCGCCGCCCTCGCCGCGCTCGCCCGGCCGCCACTCCTTCACCAGCGGGTGCCCCGACAGGAGGGCGCGGACCGCGTCGCGCAGCGCGCCCGAGCCATGGCCGTGCACGATCGTCAGGCGCCCGGCGCCGGCGACCGCGGCCTGGTCGAGGTAGCGGTCGAGGGCCTCGAGCGCCTCCTCTACGCGCGCCCCTCGCAGGTCGAGCGTGGCCGGAAGGCCATGCGGCGGCGCCTCCCGCGTCGGGTGCGCCGCCCCCAGACCGCCCCGGCGGCCGGATCGCGGCTCGGCGGCAGCGACCGCTCCGTCGGCGGGTGCCGGGGTCCCCGCGCCGGTCGGTGCCACCAGGTCCGGCACCTCCACGACGACGCGCATCCCGCCGGCCTCGAGCGTCGCCCGGCGGCCGTCCTTCTCGATCGCGGCGATCCGGCCCTCCCACCCGCCGCTCGCGCTGCGGGCGCGCATGCCGACGCGCCAGGCTGGGACCGCCGCCTGCGCGGCCGGTTCGGGGCGTGAGCGGGCTCGTCGGGGGGCCGGGATGGCCGCCAGGCGTCGGTCCAGCGCTGCGTCGAGGGCGTCGAACCGCTCCACGGTGAGCGCGCCGCGCTCGAGTGCGGCCCGGGTGACGCGGATCTCCTCGCGCACGGCGGCCAGCGCCCGGTCCGCTTCCTCGCGGGCGCTCATGAAGGCGTCGTCGCGCTCGCGGCGCGCCCGTGCCCGCTCGATCTCGGCCGCCTGTTGCGCCTCGCGCGCCCGGGCCTCGGCCAGACGGGCACGCTCGGTGGCGGCGTCGGCCGCTTCCCCGGCCTCGCGGATGCTCGCCAGCGTCGCCTCGAACTCGACCTGCGCCCGCGAGAGGCGCGAGCGGGCGTCGGCGACGAGGTCACCCCGCAGTCCCAACCGCTCGGCGATGGCGAAGGCCTGGCTGGTGCCCGGCAGCCCGATCGTGAGACGGTATGTCGGGCTGAGCGTCTCGAGGTCGAACTCGACCGCGGCGTTGCGCGCCGCCGGCGTGTTGTGCGCGTACGTCTTCAGCTCCGCGTAGTGGGTCGTGGCCGCCACGAGCGTCCCGGCGCGGATGAAGTGGTCGAGCAGCGACTGGGCCAGTGCCGAACCCTCGGTCGGGTCGGTACCGGCGCCCAGCTCATCGAGGAGCACCAGGCAGCCCGGCCCGGCCGAGGCGACGATGCGCACGATCGAGCGCAGGTGCCCCGAGAAGGTGGACAGGGACTGCGCCACCGACTGCTCGTCACCGATGTCGGCGAAGATGTCGCGGAAGACCGGCAGCCGGCTGCCGGTCGCGGCGGGCACGTGGAGCCCCGCCTGGTGCATGAGGGCCAGCAGGCCGAGCGTGCGCAGCGCGACCGTCTTGCCGCCCGTGTTGGGCCCGGTGATGACGAGCGCGGTGTAGTCGCCGCCGAGCCGGACGTCGATGGGTACCACGCGCCCCACCAACCCGGGATGGCGGGCCCCGAGGAGTTCGACCAGGGGAACGGTCGCCGTCTCCGCGCGCACGCCGTCGAGCTCGCCGGCCAGGCGCGCCTTGGCCGACCAGAAGTCGAAGTCCGCCAGCGCGCCGAGGGTGGCGCGGAGCGCCGCGGCCTGCGCGCCCACGAGCGCCGAGAGCTCGTCGAGGACCCGCTCCTCCTCGACCAGCACCGCCAGCTGGGCTTCGCGCCAGGCGTTGCCCAGCTCCACCGCGGCGAGCGGCTCGATGAACAGGGTCTGGCCGCTGCCCGACTGGTCGCGCACGATGCCCTTCACCCGGCCCTTCGCCTCGGCGCGCACGGGGATGACGTAGCGGCCGTCGCGCAGCGTGACGATCGGCTCCTGCAGGGCGCCGGAAAACTCCGCGCCGTGGACCATCTGCTCGAGGCGTGAGCGCAACCGCTCGTAGGCTACGCGCACCGCGCGGCGCAGCCCGCCCAGCGCCGGCGAGGCCGAGTCGAGCATCTCTCCGGCCGGATCGAAGCTCGTCTCCAGGCGCAGCCGCAGGTTCGGCAGCGGCTGGATGCGCCGGCCGAGCTCGCGCAGTAGGGGTCGCCGCTCGTCGCCCAGGGCGTCGGCGAGGCGCTTCGCCGCCTCGAGCGTGACCATCACGTCCACCAACTGCGCCGCGTCGAGCCGGCCGGCCCGGGCAGCCCGTTCGATGGCCGGGCCGATGTCGCGTGCCCCGCCGATGCCCACGCCCGGTCGCTCGGCGAGGAGCGCGCGCGCCTGGTCGGTCTCCTCGAGGCCGCGTGCCACGATGACCGGCTCGGGGCTGGGGCTCAGCGCCTCAGCGAGTCGGCGGCTGGGCCCGAAGCTCGTGTTCGCCGCCAGCCGCTCGCGGACCTGGGGGAATTCCAGCAGCGCCTGGGACTTGGCGTCCACTCAGCCGCTCCGCGGAAAGGGTCGGGACAGCGAGGCGTGGCCGCGCACGCGGAAGCGCCAGGGCCGGTCGGACCAGCCGAGGCCGGCGTAGGCGACGCCCACACGCGCGGCGACCGCCACACCATCGGCCAGCAGCGCCTCCCGCATGCCCGCCGCCGGCGCCGCCAGCCAGAGCGGCCCGCGGGCCGTGAGGTCGGCGCCGTCGAGCTCGAGGCCGATGCCGAAGGCCGCCCCGACGTTGCCCGGGCCCGCCGCCAGCCGTGCCCGCGGCGGTGCGGCCCGAGCGGCAGGCGTCCGGCGGACCACCAGGGCCTCGATGCCCTCGCGCGGTGCCACCGCCCGCACCAGCACGGCGCCCACCTCGCCGTCAGCGGCGCCCACGACGTTCAGGCACGTGTGCAGCCCGTACACGCGGTAGATATAGGCGTGGCCGGGCGGCCCGAACATCGCCGCGTTGCGCCGGGTCGGCCCGGAGCGGGCGTGGCTGGCGCGGTCCTCGGGGCCGCCGTATGCCTCCGTTTCGACGATCACACCGACGCTCGCGGTGCCGTCCTCCCAGCGCCGCACGAGGCGCACGCCGAGGAGGGCGACCGCCAGCTCGACGGTCGGGCGCGTGAAGAAGGACCTCGGCAGCGGAGAGCGGCCGGCCTCCGACTCGGGCATCCCGGTCGCGCGCCCGTCGGGCCGCGCATGGGCGACGCTCAGCCGAGGACGAGCTGTCGGATCTCGCCCGGGATGACCGGGGCGAGCACCGCCAGGACGGATGGCACGATCGTGGTCCGGACCCAGCCACCGACGACCGAATCGGCGAGGGCGGTGTGCAGTCCCGTGACCCAGGAGACGTCGACGATCCCCTGGAGTGGGCGCCCGGCGTAGAAGGTGTCGAGGCCGATGATCGTACCGGCGACCACGAGCAGGGCGACGGCCAGCATGAGGAACCCGCCCAGAAGCTCGTCGGCGATCGGCCAGCGGCCGAGCAGCGGGGCGCGCTTGGTGAAGATCGCGACCGCGACGTTGGCCAGCACGAGGGCGACCGTGAAGACGATGCCGAAGGCCAGCATCTCGCTGTACCCGGTCTCGAACTGCGTCCAGTAGCGCGACAGCCAAGTGCCCAGGGGCTCACGCAGGTTCGCCGCCAGGAGAAAGGCGAAGGCCCACGTGCCGAACACCATCAGGCCGCGCGTCGCGCCCTGGAAGAACCCGAACACGAACGCCGTGGCGAAGAACAGCAGCAGGAGGATGTCGGCTGCGGTCATGCTCTGGATGAGAGCGACGATGTCCATGACGACTCCGTGTTCGGGGACTCGGTGGCCTAGCGTAACAGCGCGTCAGCCCCGCGGGCAACTGACCCGGACCGGCCCTCAGGACCGCAGACGCGCGCCGAGGCGCTCGCCCAGGGTGGTCACGACGCCGGCGACGATGGCCTCGATCTCGGCGTCGGTGAGCGTCCAGCCGGCCTGCAGGCGCAGCCGGTAGGCGAGGCTCGACTCCTCCGCACCCAGCGGCGCGCCCCGGTAGCGATCGAAGAGCCGGACGTCGCGCAGCATCGGCCCGGCCGCGTCACGGATGACCGCCTCGACCGCGCCGGCGGGCACGTGGTCGCCCACGACCACCGCCAGGTCACGCTCGACGGCCGGTACGCGAGCCAGGGGCACCAGCCGGCGCACGGCCGGCACGGCCCCGAGCAGCGCGGCGACGTCCACCGTCGCGAAGGCCGCTCGGCTCGCCCGAGCGTCCACGGCGGCCAGGAGTCGCGGATCCAACTCGCCGGCACGCCCCGCCTCGGCGCCTGACGACACGACGCGAAGGAGCGCCGTCCGACCCGGGTGCTCGACGCCGGGCAACGATGAGGTCGTCTCGGCCACGAGGCGTCCGGCGCCTGCGCGGTCCGCCAGCCAGGCCAGGAGGCCCACGACATCGGCCATCTCCGCGCCCCGGGCAGCCTGGTCCCAGGCCCCCGGCACCCATTCCCCGGCGAGCAGGATGCCCAGCATGAGCGACTCGACCGGTGCGCCGTCCTGGAAGCGATGGAGCGGCCCGACCTCGAACAGGGCCACGTCATGCCGGCGCTGGTGCTCGTTCTCGACCAGGACCCGCAGGAGCCCCGGCAACAGCGAGCGACGCAGCTGCGAGTGCTCCAGGGAGACCGGGTTCGCGACGCGGATCGTGGCCGGGTCGTCGGCGGCGAGGCCGAGCCGGCCGTGGTCTTCGGGCCCGATCAGCGCATAGGTCACGACCTCGTCGAGGCCCCGACCGGCGAGCAGCTCGCGCAGGCCGTCGAGGCCGCGGCGCGGGTCGGGACGGTAGCCGGGCATCGAGCTCGCCGGCCGCTCGCCGGGGATCGTCTCGTAACCGCGCATGCGAGCGACCTCCTCGATGAGGTCCGTCTCGATCGCGATGTCGCGCCGGTGGCCGGGAACGACGGCCACGAGCGCCCCGGCCGCCGAGACCGCGTCGAGTGCTATCACGTCCGAGCCGTCGCCGATGGGCACCACGTCGCCCGCCACGGCGCCCTCGGTGGCGATCCCGACGCGCGCGAGCAGCGCCTGCTGCTCGCCAGCGGTCACATCCACGCCGAGCAGGCGGCCGACCCGGGCCGGCCGGAACGGGACGCGGCGCGACGGCGGCTCGACGGGGTCGGTGTCCACCACGCCACGCGCCACGCGCCCGCCGGCCCAGGCGGCGATGAGCTGCGCCGTGCGGTCGGCGCCCAGACGGGCGAGTCGGTGCTCCTGGCCCTTCTCGAAGCGCAGGCTGGCCTCGCTGCGCAGGCCGTAGCGCTGCCCGGTGCGGCGGATGCTGACCGGATCGAAGATGGCCGATTCGATGACGATGGCCGTCGTCCCCTCGCCGACCTCGCTCGCGGCGCCGCCCATGACCCCGGCGATGGCCAGCGGTCCCGTCTGGTCCGCGATGAGCAGCGTGTCGGTCGTCAGCTCGCGCATGACGTGGTCGAGCGTTTCCAGCCGCTCGCCGGCGCGGGCGTGCCGCACGATGAGGCGGCCCCCGGCCACGGCGGAGGCATCGAACGTATGGATCGGCTTGCCCAGCTCGAGCATGACGTAGTTGCTCGCGTCGACGACGTTCGAGATGGGGCGCATCCCGGCCGCCATCAGCCGCAACTGGACGTCGAGCGGCGAGGGGCCGATGGCCACGCCATCCATCCAGCGCCCGACGAACCGGGGACAGAGGGCCGGGTCCTCGACCTCGACGACCAGGTGGAAAGCGGCCTCGTCGCCGCTCTCCGCGACGTCGATCGCCGGCCAGCGCACCGTGGCGCCGGTGGCCGCGGCCACCTCGCGGGCCAACCCCAGCAGCGACAGCGCATCGCCGCGGTTCGGTTTGACGTCCACGTCGAGCACGACATCGCCATAGACGTCCGCGAGTCGCGCCCCCAGCGGCGTGCCGGCGGGCAGGATGAGGATCCCCTCGGCGTCGGTCGTCAGGCGCAGCTCGTCGCCGGAGCAGAGCATGCCTTCGCTGACCACACCCATCTTCGTCGTGCGCTCGATGCGCCGCTCGCCGGGCAGCACCGCGCCGGGCAGGGCCACCGGGACGCGCTGGCCCGGGGCGATGTTCGTGGCGCCGCAGACGATGGACAGCACGCCGCCGCCACCGTCCACGCGGACCCTCGTCAGCGACAGCCGGTCGGCGTTGGGATGCGGCTCCACGGCCAGCAGCTCCCCGACCACGACATCGCGCCAATCGTCGCCGCGGCGCTCGATGCCCTTGACCTCCATGCCCAGCAGCGTCAGGCGCTCGGCGAGGGCCTCCGGGGTGAGGTCGACATCGACGTACTCGCGCAGCCACGACAGCGGGACGCGCATCAGAACTGCTCCAGGAAGCGTGCGTCGTTCTCGAGGAAGTAGCGGATGTCGTTGATGCCGTAGCGCAGCATGGCGATGCGGTCGATGCCCATGCCGAAGGCGAAGCCCTGGTGGACCTCGGGGTCGATGCCGCCGTTGCGCAGGACCACGGGGTGAACCATGCCCGCGCCGAGGATCGTCATCCAGCCGCTGCGACCACATGCCGGGCAGCCCGCGCCGTCGCACACGACGCACTGGATGTCGAACGCCACGGAGGGCTCGGTGAAGGGGTAGTAGCCGGGCCGGAAGCGCGTCGGGCGCCCGGCGCCGAAGAGCGCGTGGGCGAACTCGTCGAGCAGGCCGCGCAGGTGGGCCATGGTCGTGCCCTCGTCCACCATGAGTCCCTCCACCTGGAAGAACTCGAAGCCGTGGCTGGCATCGACCGCCTCGTAGCGGAAGCAGCGACCGGGCAGCAGGGCCCGGATGGGTGGCCGCGTCTGCCGCATCACGCGCATCTGGCCCGGCGAGGTGTGGGTGCGCAGCAGCAACCGATCCCCGCCGCGGGTGGGTGCGTCCACGTAGAGGGTGTCCCACAGGTCGCGGGCGGGATGGTCGGCGGGGATGTTGAGCGCCTGGAAGTTCAGGCTGTCGGTCTCGACCTCGGGGCTCTCATAGACCACGAACCCGAACTGGCCGAAGATGCGTGCGATCTCGCGAGCGGTCTCGACGAGCGGGTGCAGCGAACCGCGGCGCAGCGGGCGTCCGGGCAGCGTGACGTCGATCCACTCAGCGGCCAGACGGACCTCCAGCGCGATCGCGGCGAGACGGGCGCGCCGATCCGCGATGGCAGCCTCGACGGCCTCGCGCACCTCGTTGGCGATCGCCCCGACGCGCGGCCGATCCTCGGCCGGGAGGGCGCCGATGCCGCGCAGGACCGCCGTCAGGGCTCCCTGCTTGCGGCCGACGAAGGCGGTCTCGGCCGCCTCCAGCTCCTTGAGGTCGTCGGCGTCGGCCGCCGCCGTCAGG
>JBGPMJ010000086.1:0-8718 GCA_041486935.1 Candidatus Limnocylindria bacterium
CCGCCGCCGCGGCCGCGCCACGACCCGCAGCAGCCACGGCGCGCGCGGCCTTTGGGCGGCGAGCGCGTCGAGCTCCTCGAGCAGCGCGTCGACGTCAAGATCCGGGGGGTCCGGGACGCGGTCGACGTCGAGCGTCACGACCGTGCGGCCCTCGACCGCCTCCGACCGCGCGCCGTTCAACTGGTACGTGTAGAGCTCGCGCGCGTGCAGGCGGCGGCGCAGGTAGGGCAGGAGGTCGGCGGCCGCCATGGACACCTCGTCGACGACCCGCTCGACGACCTCCAGGTCCTGCGTTGGGGCCGGCGTGCCATCGGGCAGGGCGAGGCTCGCCCCCGGCGCCGACCGGTCGACGGGCACCTCGAGCTCGACGAGTTCCAGGCGGTCGAACGGGGAAGGGTTCGCCGCGAGGAACGCGTCGAGGGGGACGTGCCCGGCGATCGTGGCCACGGCCCGCTCGGCGATGCCCCGGGCGATCTGTTCCGCCTCGGCGAACCTCGTCAGCACCTGGGCCACCGTCGTTTCCGCCGAGCAGGCGCAGATCGAGTCGTGGGCCGAGTTCTCGATCAGCCGCGCCCAGGCGAGCTCGAGCAGGCGCGCCGGCCAGGCCGCCCCGTGCAGCGCGGCCAGCGGCTCGGCGAGGCGCTCCAGGGCCCGCTCCGCCCGTGCGGCAGCCTGGCGGACCTCGACGCGGTGCGAGGTGACGCCCATGAGGACGTTCGCGCGCGCGCTCGAGCGCAGCTCGCCGGTCCAGGCCAGACCGGGGACGGCGCTCTTGGACGTTGCGGCGATGTACTCCGCGAGCGTCTCGACGCGCACGTCGTAGCGGCCCTGGGCGCGGTTGAAGCGCGCCACGTGCTCGGCGTAGCCCGGCAGCGGCAGCGAGTGGTCCTCGCCGTACATGGCCAGCATCTCGTCGTCGCCGAAGGCGGGTCGCTGCACGGCCATGAAGGCGTCGAGCTTGCGCTCGATGCGGTCCGGCAGGGCGAGGATGTCGCGGCCATTGCCGTATCCGCCGTAGAGGTACTCGCAGCGGACCGTCGAGCCGTCCGGCGCCGACCAGGCGAAGACGTGGCGGTCGATCGCGGCGGGCACGCCGCGCCACACGACGGCGTCGGCGATCCCGGCGCGGCGCAGGATCTGGGGCATCTGCGCGACGTGCCCGAACATGTCGGGCAGATAGCCGATGGGCATGACGCGGCCCAGCTCGGTGGCCCGGCGCATGCCGGCCTCCAGGTTGCGCACGATGACCTCGCCCGAGACGAGGAACTCGTCCATGAGGATGCGCCACGGGCCGACCGCGAGCCTGCCCGAGGCGACGAGCCGGGCCAGCCGCGCGGTATTCTCGGGCCGGATCTCGAGGTAGTCATCGATGGTGGCCGTCTGCCCGTCGAGCGTGAAGCGCACGCGCGGATCGGCTTCCATCTCGTCGAGGAGGCCGTCGACGAGCTCCACGAGCCGCATCCGGAACGACTGGAAGGGGAGGTACCACTCGCGGTCCCAGTGCGTGTGCGGCACGAGGTGGACGACCGTGCGGCGCGGCTGCGCCTGCCCTCGGGTGGTGGCCATGGCCGAATGGTACGCTGTCGACCGTTGACTGATCGTGTCGTTTCATCGCCTGCGCCGGCGACCCATCTCGGTGGTCGTCTGACCCGTGCCGACCGGGCGCGGAGCCACTACGCGCACCTTCCCTTCGACGTCCCATCGGGCGCCGCGGCACTCCGGATCAGCCTCGACCACGACCCGCCGGGCGACGCCGACCACCCTTCCGTCGGCGCGGTCCTCGATCTCGGTCTGATCGGACCCGGGTCGCTGGAGATCGGGACGTCGGCCTTCCGCGGCTGGAGCGGCAGCGAGCGGCGCACTATCGTCGTCGGCTCGCGGCGGGCCACGCCGGGCTACCGACCGGGTTCGATCGAGCCGGGACGCTGGCACGTCATCCTCGGCCTGTACGCCATACCCGCCGGGGGCTGCACGTACCGTCTGGACGTCGAGGTCCTCGCGGACGAGCCCGTCGCCCACTCCCCGACCGACCCGGCCAGCCCCGCCCCCCGGCCACCGGCAGCGAAAGCGAGGGCGGGCTGGATCGCCTGCGACCTCCATGCCCACACGGTCCACAGCGATGGTTCCGACGACGTCGCGACGCTGGCCAGGCGGGCCGGCGAGGCGGGCATCGAGGTGCTGTTCGTGACCGACCACAACACCGACAGCCACCTTCTCGAGCTCGCGGGGGCCGAGCTGCGCAGCGGCGTCAAGGTGCTGCCCGGCGAAGAGATCACCACTTACGGCGGACACCTCAACGCGCTCGGCGTCCGGTCCTGGGTCGACTTCCGCGATCGGTCGACGGCGGGGATGCGCTGGGCTCTGGCCACGATCCACGCCCAGGGCGGACTGGCGTCGGTGAACCATCCGTGCAGCGACGGTTCTCCCTGGACGCTGGGCGCGGACCTGCCGTTCGACCTGGTGGAGGTCTGGAACGGCCCGTGGAGCCGCGAGAACGAGGCGGCCATGGCCTGGTGGATGGCCATCCTCGCCGCCGGGCGCCGCCCGACGGCTGTCGGCGGGAGCGACACGCACGGGCGCGGCGCGACCGAGCATCCCGTCGGAGGACCGGCCACCTGGACCGCCGCCACCCGGGCCGACGCTCCGTCGGTGATGGAGAGCCTGCGGGCCGGTCGCGTCATCGTGACGCGGGACGCCACCGTCGCCCCGCCCCGGCTGTGGGCCCGGACGGCGGGCGGCCAGATCGCGGAGATCGGGGGGGCGCTGGCCACGGCGGGGAGCGTGGAGGTGGGTTGGGACGCCCCCGGCCACGCCGGGCGATCGCTCGCCGTCAACACTGCCGATCGGAGGGTGGCGGCGATCCCCGTGGCGTCCGATCGCTGCGCAGGGACGGTCGTGCTCGATGGGGGTGAGGCCGTGGAGGCGAGGTTCGTGCGCCTCGAGATCCGCGAGCCCGACGGCGACGTCGTGGCCCTGACCAACCCCATCTACCTGGAGGGCGTCCGATGACGATCGAGACCGGAGTCGCCTACTTCGACGCCCGCGCCCGCCGGCACTGGGAGCGCGACCTCGACGACATGGTCTCGAGTGGCTGCACGTACGTCGTCCATTGCGTCTCCGAGTTCGACCTCCGCTGGCAGAAGGACTCGGTCCGCCGGCTGATCGCGGCGACCCGCGAACGCGGCATGCGCACCTGGCTCGACCCCTGGGGCGTCGGCGAGGTATTCGGCGGCGAGCCGTTCAGCCGCTTCGGGGCGATCCACCCCGAGGCGCGGCAGATCGGGTCGGACGGCCGGCCCTCGACGCATGCCTGCCTGAACCAGCCGGCCTTCCGCGACTTCGTCCGGGCCTGGATCGACGACGTCGCGGATCTCGGAGGCGACACGGTCTTCTGGGATGAGCCCACCTGGCGGATCGACCGGCACAGCGGCGTCTGGTCCTGCCGCTGCGACCGCTGCCGGGGGTTGTTCCGAGATCGGGCGGGCGTGCCGATGCCGACCGAGCTGACGCCCGAAGTGCGCGCCTTCCACGAGTGGTCGATGGCCGAGATGCTCGGGGACGCGTGCGAGCATGCCCACGCGCGCGGGTTCCGCAACGCGATCTGCATCATGCCGCCCGAGGCGTCCAACCCGGGCTTCACCGACTGGGACGTCGCGGCATCGATCCGGGGTCTCGACGACTTCGGCACCGATCCCTACTGGTTCTCCTTCGGCGGCGACGGGGCCGGCGGCGAGGCGGCTGCCTACGTGGGCCGCCACGCGCGGCGCACGGTCGAGGTGGCGGAGCGTCACGGGCTGGACCACCACGTGTGGATCCAGGCCTTCGAGGTCCCCGCCGGCCGGGAGGAGGAGATCGGCCAGGCGATCGACGCGGCGGTCGCGGCCGGAGCGCGGAACCTCGCGGTCTGGTCCTACGACGGCTGCTCGGCCATGTCCAGCTGCGAATGCGAGCGCCCGGACCTCGCCTGGGGCGTGGTGCGACGGTCCTTCCGCCGGGTCCGGGGACTCGGCTGATCGAGATGACGACCATCGACCTGCGAGCGTACGAGCCCGCGACCGCGCCGCACGTCGTGGCGCTGTGGAACGCGGCCGTCGGCGACCTCTTCCCGCTGCGCGAGCCGGTGCTGCGACAGTGCCTGGAGCTCAACCCCAGCTTCCGCTCGTCCGACGCGCTGCTGGCCTGGGAGGGCGACCGCCCCGTGGGCTTCGGCTACCTGGGCTTGCACCGGGTCGTGGCAGCGGAGACGCTGGCGTTCCGCCGCCGCTCGCAGCTCCAGGCGGTGGTCGTCCACCCGGACCGGCGGCGACGCGGCATCGGGCGACGGATCTGTGGGCAGCTGGCCCTCGCCGCACGGGCACACGGGAGCGAGACGGTCGAGGCGGGCGGCGGGATGTTCTACCTCTGGGCGGGCATCCCGGAGGACGTCCCGGGCGCCGTCGAGTTCGCCACCTCGTTGGGTTTCGAGCTCGGGACACCGTCGTGGGATCTGCGCGGCGACGTTGCCGGCCTGCGGCTCGACGAGCGCACCGAGCGCACGCTCGTCGCGGCGGGCATGGACGTGGCGCCCGGCACGGCCACCGATCACGCGGAGATCCTCGGCTTCCTGTACGGCGAATTCGGTGGCGAGTGGTGGCACGAGACCGGCTGGTTCCTGGAGAGGGGCGGAGACCCGGCCGAGCTACTCCTGATGCGCGAACGGGGAGGTCGCCTCGTCGGACTGGCGCGTATCCACACGCCCGAGTCGCGGCCGGTCGCGCCGCCGCACTTCTGGGCCGCGCGGCGCCCGCCTGCCGCTGGCGGCCTGGGTCCGATCGGTGTCGCCGCCGAGCTGCGCGGGCGGGGCCTGGGTCGCGCGCTCCTCGTCGTGGCGCTCGACGAGCTTCGACGGCGCGGCCTGACCGACGTCGTCATCGACTTCACGAGCCTCCTCGCCTACTACGGGCCACACGGGTTCGCGCCCTGGATCACGTACCGGCACGCGACGGCGCCCGTGGCGCGGTTGATCGGGGAGGGGACGGCCGGACGGGTGGAGGAGACGGGGTGAGCGCGGCGGCGGACTACCTGCGGCGGACGATCGCCGTCCTGGAGACGATGACCCGTGACCAGGCTGCTGAGATCGAGACGGCCGCCGGGCGCGTCGCGGACGCCATCGCCGATGGCCACCGGGTCTACGTCGCGGCCACGAGCCACGTCCTCCATACGGAGCTGTACCTGCGCGCCGGAGGCCTGGCGGCGGTCCATCCCCTCGGCGAGACGCCGGACCTGGCGAAGCCGATGCTCGAGCTCTCTGCCGGCGTGCTGCGGGGAGACGGCCCCTTCGTGCCCGAGCCGGGTGACGTCGTCCTGGTCGGGACGAACGCCGGCACCGACGCCGGCACCGTCCAGGTGGCGATCGCGGCGCGCGATGCCGGCTGCATCGTGATCGGCCTCACCTGCGTCGCCTACGAGCGCTGGCCGGACGTCGTCGTGGAGCACCCCAGCGGGGCGAAGCTGGTCGATCTCGCGGACATCGTGGTCGACATCGGCGGCGTGGTCGGGGATGGGATCGTCGAGCTGCCCGGCCTCGACACTGCCGTCGGGCCCACCTCGGGCGTGGCCCTGTGCGCGGCGGCCTGGGCCATCCTCGTGGGCGCGGCCGAGCGGCTCCTCCGGCAGGGGCTCACCCCGATCGTCTATCGCAGCGTCCAGATCCCCGGCGCGGAGGCGCTCTTCCACGAACGGCGCGGCGCCTACGAGCGGACCCGGCGGGGCGTCGAGCCCGCCGCCCCGGTCTGAGTCGATGGTCCGGTGACGGCCGAGCGGGCCGCGACGCTGCGGCGCCGCCTCGTCCGGCGGACGACCGCCATCGAGGAGCTGGCCTCGGCGCTCGTGCGCATCCCCAGCGACGCCCCGGAACACGACGAGCGCGGCGTCGTGGCGGCGCTCCGTTCCGCGGCTGCCGACCTCGGCTTGCCGGCGGGCGAGATCGTAGCCGCGGTCCCCGAACGCCCGAACCTCGTCATCCGCCTGGGCGATCCCGGGGCGGGCCGCCGGCTCGTGCTCAACGGGCACACCGACACGAAACCCCCCGGCGATCCCGGTGGCTGGTCGGGCGATCCATGGGCCGGCGACGTGCGTGCGGGCCGCCTGCACGGCCTGGGGGCGGCCGACATGAAGGGGGCCCTGGCGGCCATGCTCCATGCGGCGGCAGCCCTCCACGACGCCGGCCTGCCCGCTCGCGGAGAGCTCGTGCTCGTCTTCAGCGCCGATGAAGAGGCGAGCGGGATGCTCGGCCTCGAGCACGTCCTGCGCACGACCGGCCTCCGTGCCGATGCCGCGGTCATCGGTGAGCCCTCGGGCATCGAGTCGGCCTTCGACGGGCTCGCGGTGGGATCGCGCGGCTTCTACGGGTTCACGCTGCGCGCACAGGGACGCCGCATCCACTCTGCGCTGGCCGGCGCCGCGGCGGCCCAGCCGCAGGCCGTTCCGGTCCTCGTGCGAGCCGTGGAACGGCTGCCCGGGCTCGTCGACCTCGGCGCCGGGCCGAGCACCGCCTTCCCCCTCGGCCCGAGCCTGACCTTCACCGGGCTTTCGGCCGGCGTCGCCGCGGGCATCCTGCCCGACGACGCGCTGGCCCGCGGAGAGGTGCGGACCGTGCCGGGCATGACCCACGAGGGCATATCCCGGGCCCTGCGGGCGGCGCTGGCGCGGGTCGAGGCCGACGATGGTCCGCCGGTGTTGCTCGAGGCCGATGCCGAGGACTGGCCGGCCAGCGTGATCGACCCGGACGAATCCGTCGTCGGGGCGCTCGCCGAGGCCGCCCGGGAAGTCCTCGGCGCCCTCCCGCGAGCCCGGATCTTCCCCGGCGCGACTGAGGCCCACGCCTTCACCTCGCGCGGCATCCCCTGCGTGCCCGCCTTCGGGCCCGGCCTGCTCGCGGACGCCCACGTCCCCGGCGAATCGGTGGCCCTGGCCGACCTGCACGCCGCGGCCGCGATCTACGCCCTCGCCGCGGCAGCGTTCCTGGACTGAAGCGGTCTCAGACCGCCGGCTCGGGGAACAGCTCGTCGACGCGCACCGGCCGTCCCGCCCGCTCCGAGGCGTAGATGGCCCCGATGACGGCGATGCCGCGCCGACCCTCCGCCGCCCCCACCGATGGCGAGCGCCGGTCGCGCACGGCATCGAGGAACTCACCGATCTCGCGCGCCATCTCGTCCCCGGCACCGCGCGGCACGACGAGCGTCTCCTCGCCCGCGATATCGACCACGAGCTCGTGCCACGTCCGGTAGCGGATGGTGCCCCGCGCGCCGTGGATCTCGAGCTCGCAGCGCCCGGGCATGGGGACCGTCGCCGCATCGGCCCGCAGCGGGTAGGTCGACTCGTTGACGAACAGCGAGGCGATCGCCCCGTTCGCGAAGGCGAGGACCGCCACCCCGCCATCCTCCACGCCGTCGATGCCGCGGGCGTAGGTGGTCGTTCGCCCATAGACCTCGACGATGGGGCTTCCCACGAGCCATGCCAGCCGGTCCACCAGGTGCACGGCGTCGTGCATCAGCTCGCCCCCACCGGAGGCGGCCCTGTCGTAGTACCAGGCCGGCCACGGTTCGTGCTCACCGAACGAGAAGACGTCCTGGGCGAGCATCGGCCTGCCGATGCGCCCCTCCTCGATGATCCGCCGGGCGGTGATCAGCTCGCGGTGGAAGCGGTGCGTGAAGCCCAGCATGAGCGTCACTCCGGCGCGGCGACAGGCGGCCGCGATGAGGTCGCAGTCCGGCACCGTGGCCGCCATCGGCTTCTCGAGCAGGACGTGGGCGCCGGCGGCGGCGGCGTCATCGACCACGGCCCGATGGAGGGCGGTCGGGACGCAGACGCTCACGGCGTCGGGGCGCGCATCCCGGAGCATGGTCAGATGGTCGCCGAAGGCCCGCGCGCCGAAACGGTCCGCGATCTCGCCGGCCCGGGCGAGGTCGATGTCGGCGACAGCGACGATCTCCGCGTCGGGCCGCTGCGCGTAGGCCGTCGCGTGGTCGACGCCGATGAACCCGGCGCCGATGACCGCGACGCGCAGGGTCATCCGGCGGCGACCACGGCCGTGCGGCGGGCGGCGATCCCCTCCAGCGCCTCGAGCAGCCGGTCGATCTCGGCGGCCGTGTTGTAGTGGACGATGCCGAGTCGCAGGACGCCGCCCGTCTCGTAAAGACCTAACCGCTCCATGAGCGCCTGGGCGTAGAAGTCGCCATCCCAGGCAAAGATGCCCTGGCGGCCGAGCGCCTGCGCCGCTTCGCGCGGCGAGACGCCCTCGATGGTCACGGCCACCGTGGGCGTTCGCTCCGCCAGGCGGGCGCGGTCGGCGATGCCGTGGATGCGGACGCCGCGGATCGCCGTCAGGCCGCGGATGAGCCGGGCGTCGAGCGCCAGCTCGTAGGCCCCGATGGCCTGCATGGCGGCGCGGATCTCGGCCCGACGCCTGTCCTCGCCGGCGTCGGCCGCGATCTCCCCATAGCGGCGGCCTACCGAGCGCAGGTAGTCGACAGCGGCGAGCGTGCCCGCGATCCCCTCGAAGTTCTGCGTCCCGGTCTGGAAGCGGTCGAGGGCGGGTCGCACCTTGTACGCCGGTAGCGCGTCGAGCACCTCGGCGCGGCCATAGAGCGCGCCGAGATGGGGCCCGAACCACTTGTACGCCGAGGTGACGAGGAAGTCGGCGCCCAGGGCACGAACGTCGACCGGGCCGTGGGGAAC
>JBGPMJ010000087.1:0-8679 GCA_041486935.1 Candidatus Limnocylindria bacterium
CCTGACGCCGCTGGGCGTCGGCGCCGTGGACGTGGAGTGGACCGCCGCCGTGCGCCGGGCGTCGCCCCAGGCCGCTCAGCAGCTCGTGCCGGGCGTGAAGAACATCATCGCCGTCGCATCGGGCAAGGGCGGCGTGGGCAAGACGACCGTGAGCGCCAACCTCGCCGTCGCCCTGGCCATGGAGGGGGCTTCAGTCGGCCTCCTCGACGCCGACATCACCGGGCCGAACGTGCCACTCATGATGGGCGTCGAGGGTCAGCCGCGGGCGACCGCCGACAACAAGATCCTGCCCCTCGAGCGCTACGGCGTGAAGGTCATCTCCATCCAGTTCTTCGTACCCGAGGGCCAGCCCATCGTATGGCGTGGGCCGCTCGTGGGCGGCGCCATCCAGCAGTTCCTGCGCGACGTCGAATGGGGCGAGCTGGACTACCTCGTCATCGACCTTCCGCCGGGCACCTCGGACGCCCAGCTGACGCTGGCCCAGGCGGTCCCGATCAGCGGCACGCTGCTGGTGACCACGCCCCAGGACGTGGCCATCGCCGACGTCGAGAAGGCACTCGCGATGTTCAAGCGCATGAGCGTGCCGGTGCTGGGCATCGTCGAGAACATGAGCACCTTCGTCTGCGCCCACTGCGGCGAGGTGACCGAGATCTTCGGGCGGGACGGCGGCGAGCGTTTCGCGAAGCGCCACGAGATCGAGTACTTCGGGTCCATCCCGCTCGACATCCGTGTCCGCCAGGGCGGCGACGCCGGCGTGCCGGCGGTGGCCCAGCGCGACCCGGGCCCGGCGGCGGAGGTCATGCGCCAGCTGGCGCGCACCGTGGCCGCGCGCATGAGCGTTCGCGCGGCGCGCCAGGCGCCGGTGCTCTCGATCAGCTAGCGCGCTCCTTCGACGCCCCGTCCCCGAGGCGTCGCCACAGCTCGGCGGCTGCGGCCAGCGCCGCCCGGCGGCGCCCCTGGTCGCCGGTCAGGAAGGCCGTTCTCGTCGTCCGCGCCACGAGCCCCTCGATGTCCGTGGCGATCATCACGGACACGTCGCCGGCACGCTCGCGGGCCCGGACGGCCAGCCCGACCTCGACCCCGGCGACCTCGCGCACGCGGCGTGCGTACGCCGCCAGGTCGCGGTGACGGCGGGCCAGGGATGTGGACGGCGCCAGCGTCTCGGCGAAGAGCAGCCACGGCGCTGCGCCGAGGAGCGCGCCCAGCTGGCCACCCGTGCCGATCTCGACCAGCGCCAGGCTTCGGCCCGCGAGACGGGCGCCGATGGCATCGGCCCAGGTCTCGTCGCCGCGGGCGAACAGGTACGGCGCGAGGAGCGGCCCCATCTCGGCGATGGCCCGGTCCACCAACGCGGCCGCGGCGGGACCGTCGGCGGCGGTCGCGCTGACGCGCAGGTCCACCGCGTCGTGCCGCGCATAGGTCGCCACCTGCGGGTTGGCGGCCCGCAGGCGCGCCTCTCCCAGCAGGTCGGCCAGGGCCGACTCGCCGATGCCGGCCAGCCTGAGCGTCGCGGCGGCACGGTCCACGCCGACACCACGATCGCCCAGACGCGGCAGGACCTCATTTCGCCACATCGGGGTCATCTCTCGCGGGGGGCCGGGGAGGGCCACCACCACCCGACCGTCCGGCCGGTCCACCCACCAGCCGGGCGCGGTGCCATCCGGGTTGGGGAGAGGCCGGGCGCTCGGGATGAGCCAGGCCTGCTTGCGGTTGCTGGGCGGCATCTCGAGGCCGCGTCGGGTGTACAGATCGCGCAGCCAGGCCTCGAGCCCGGCGTCAACCGTGGGCGTCTCGCCGCAGGCGGCGGCGATCGCCTCGCGGGTCAGGTCGTCCGGGGTCGGGCCGAGCCCGCCGGTCGTGACCACGAGGTCGACGGCGGCGAGGGCGTCGGAGATGCCAGCCGTCACGGAAGCCAGGTCGTCGGGCAGGGCGACCAGACGCAGGACCTCCACGCCCAGGGCGGTCAGCTCGCGGGCGAGGTCGCCACCGTTCGTGTCGCGCGTCTCGCCGACGGTCAGCTCCGTGCCCACGGCGAGCACGACGGCGGTGGTGAGGCGGCGCTCGAACATGTCGCTGACGGTAGCGCACCAGGGCGGTGCCGGGCAGGCGGCGTCGCGGCGGTCGTTGTTGACGCAGCCCGGACGATGTGGTAGCACTCTCCTATCGAGAGTGCTAACCGCCTGACACCGCGGCGCGGCCCGTCCCGCCCGAGGGCCCCGACGGGCGGCTGTGAGATGTAGTCAGCCCGAGGAGGCTCCCATGGCCAAGCTCATCACCTACGACGAAGAGGCGCGCCGCGCGATGAAGCGGGGCATCGACGCCCTGTCCGCGGCGGTGGTCACGACGCTCGGCCCGAAGGGCCGCAATGTCGCGCTGGACAAGAAGTACGGCGCGCCCACGGTCACCCACGATGGCGTGACGGTGGCCCGCGACATCGAGCTGGACGACCCCTTCGAGAACATGGGCGCGCAGCTCCTCAAGGAGGCGGCCACCAAGACCGAGGATGATGCCGGCGACGGCACGACGACCGCCACGCTGCTGGCCCAGGCGATCATCCACGAGGGCCTCAGGAACGTCGCCGCGGGCGCCAACCCGATGCAGATGAAGACGGGCGTCGAGAAGGCGACGGCGGTCGCGGTCAAGGCCATCAAGGACGCGGCCACCCCGGTCAAGGGCCACGACGACGTGGCCCAGGTGGCCACCGTCAGCGCGGCGGATGCGGAGATCGGCAACCTCATCGCCGAGGTCATGGACAAGGTCGGCCAGGACGGCGTCATCACCGTCGAGGAGTCGAAGACGCTGGCTTTCGAGACCGAGTACGTCGAGGGCATGCAGTTCGATCGGGGCTACCTCTCGCCCTACTTCGTGACCGACACCCATCGCATGGAGTCGGTCCTCGAGGAGCCCTACATCCTCATCACCGACAAGAAGATCAGCGCCATCGCGGACATCCTGCCGACGCTCGAGAAGGTCATCGGGGCCGGCAAGAAGGAGTTGCTCATCGTCGCCGAGGACGTCGACGGGGAGGCGCTGGCGACGCTTGTCGTCAACAAGCTTCGCGGCATCGTCAGCGTGCTGGCCGTGAAGGCGCCTGGCTTCGGCGATCGGCGCAAGGAGATGCTGCGCGACGTCGCCGTCCTGACCGGCGGGCAGGTCATCAGCGAGGAGCTGGGCAAGAAGCTGGACTCCGCACAGCTGGCGGACCTCGGACAGGCGAGGCGGGTGGTGGCCACGAAGGACGAGACGACGATCGTCGAGGGCCGGGGCGTGCCGGCCGAGATCGAGGGCCGCATGAAGCAGATCAAGGCCCAGATTGAGGAGACAACCTCCGACTACGACAAAGAGAAGCTCCAGGAGCGGCTGGCCAAGCTGGCCGGCGGCGTGGCCATCATCAAGGTCGGCGCCGGCACGGAGGTCGAGCTCAAGGAGAAGAAGCACCGCGTCGAGGACGCCCTCTCGGCCACGCGCGCCGCGGTCGAGGAGGGGATCGTGCCCGGCGGCGGGGTCGTCCTGCTCCACGCCCAGAAGGCGCTCGGAAAGCTGAAGCTCGAGGGGGATGCGCGGGTCGGCGTGAACATCGTCCTCCGCGCGCTGGAGGAACCGCTGCGGCAGATCGCCGAGAACGCCGGGCTGGATGGCTCGGTCGTGCTGGAGAACGTGCGGCGGCTGCAGAAGGAGCGCAAGGATCCGAACCTGGGCTATGACGTCATGGCCGGTGAGTACGTGAACATGCTCAAGCGGGGCATCGTCGATCCGGCCAAGGTGACCCACTCGGCGCTCGAGAACGCCGCCTCGATCGCGGCCATGGTGCTGACCACCGAGGCCATGATCACCGACAAGCCGGAGCCGAAGAAGGCCGCGCCGATGCCGGGCGGCGGGATGGACGACTACTAGGCGAGCGGGCCCGTGCGGCGACGGCCACGAACGAGCGCCGCCTCCTTCACCCGGTGGCAGCCGAGGGGTGCGGTCTCCACGCTCAGATGTCAGTAGTACTGGCACGGAACCGCACATCCTGAGCCGAGGACCAGCCTGCGAGACAGTTCGTCAGCAGGACTGACGGATCGTCGCACGAGGACGCGCATCGCACCGCTACGCCGCCTCGATGGGTCATCCACCCGGCGTCGCGCCAGTAGTACTGGCAGAACGGGCGTTGAGCCGCCCCCCGGACGAGGCCGGACCATCGGGGGGTCGTCGACGCGTGGCGCGCAGGGCGTATGCTCGGGCCGCGCCTGGACTCGGGCGAGCGACCCGGGCCGGCGCGGGAAGCGGGTGCGCGCGATGACGCAGGCCTTCGAGCCGACCGGTTTCGCCGCCTTCGACAGCCTGGCGGCCCTGTTCCGGGCGACCCGGGGCGTCCTCGATGCCGCGTTCCGGGGGGCCGAGCTGCCAGCCGGCGCGGTGGACCTCATCGCCGACGCGACCCTGCCCCATGTCGAGGCCATGGCCTCCGGCCTGCGCATCACGCTCGAGGCGGACGGGGCGGACCTCGACGAGCTGCGCGACCTGCTGCTGACCGGCGGCTTGGGCCCGTTACCTGCCGCGAGCGCGCCCGAAGCGCGCGCCGCGCTCATCGAGGCGCTCCAGGCGCGGAGCGGCGTGGGGGGCCTGCGCGAGCTCGTCCCGGCGCCGTCCGAGCCCCTCACGGCGGTCGGCCACGCCCGCCTGGTGTTCGCGTTCCTGCCGCGCACGCCGCCCGCTGCCGTCCACTTCCCGGCCGGCCGTCGCACCTACGCGGACATCCCCGTCCCACGCTCGGCGGGGGAGTACGTGATGCGCATCGAGGAGCTGGAGCGCGAGCTGTGGTCGGTCGCGGTGGGGCGTGGTCCGCGCGACCCGCGCGGCGCCTACCGGCGCACGTACGGCTTCTTCGACACGGCCGAGCGCCTTGCGGTGGAGGGCCTGCGGCCGACTGGGTGACGCTCTCCGGCCGAATGGCACTGTGAAGGGTCCCCGGCCCCGCTGGTATCCTTCGGCCGCCATGACCGCCCCCGATCCCGACAGCAAGCGGCCCGGCCTGCGCGAGCAGCTGCGGCGCACGCGCGCCGCAGCGATGGCGCTGGCGACCGCCCACCTGGACCTGCTCAAGGCCGAGCTGGCGGTCATCGGCGCCGAGATCAAGGGGATCGCCGCCCTCGTCGGCGGCATCATCGCCCTCCTCCTCTTCGCCCTGAGCCTCTTCGCCATCGGGGGCGCCCTCTTCTTCGGGGAGTGGCTCTTCGGCTCGATCGGCTGGGGCGTCCTGCACGGCCTGCTGCTCTCGATCGGGGGCATCGTCGCCATGGCCCTGCTGATCCTCGACGTGCCCCGGGTCGTGGTGACGCGGAGCCTCCTGTGGGCGCTCGTCCTCGGCGCGCTCGTGAGCGTGGCCCTCGGGCTGAACCTTGCCCGCGAAGCCGCCACGCGCGCGGCGGACTTCGTGATCGCCAACGGAGTCGCCAACCTCGACCGCGCCTGGGCGCCGGTCGTGGTGGCCGCCGTCGCCGTCGGCGTCGCTCTGGGCATCGTCGGGGTGGCGGTCGGAGCGCGAAGCGGCGGCCGCACGGCTGTGGGCGGCCTCGTCCTCAGCCTCGTCGGCGGGGCGCTGATCGGCGCCTTCCTCGGGGGCGTGACCTTCGAGGGGCGGGTGGGCATGGCGTTGGGCGTCGTCGTCGGCGCGGTGGCGTGGCCGGCGCTGATGGGTGTCGGGGCGGCGCGCTCGGGCATCGACCCCGCGGCGCGCTTCGGAAAGCTGTGGCCGCGCGAGACCTACGAGACGGCCCTCGGGACGAAGGCCTGGCTGGAGCAGGAATGGACGAAGCGACGACAGCGGCTCAGCGGAAGGTAGAGGCGGCCCGTGCGGCCCTGCTCGTCGAGGTCGACGAGCTGGAGGCAGCGGCCCGCTCGGCCGTGGACATCCCGGCCAAGGTGCGCCGCAGCCCCGGGAAAGCCGCGGCGACGGCCGGGGGTATCGCCTTCCTCGGCCTCGGCGGTCCACGACGCCTGTTGCACGGGCTCCGGCGCGCCGTCCGCGGGGGGAAGGATCCGGTGCCGGGATCGGTCCTGCCGGAGGAGATCGAGCGCCTCGTCGACGGGCTCGGCGAGAGCGCCCCGGCTGTGCGTGCGCGCCTGGAGCGGGAGTTCGCGTCCTACCTCGACGCCCGCAGGCGCAAGGGAGGGCTGGGCGACGACGGCCCCGCGACCCTGTGGCGCGTCGTGAACGCCTTTGGGTCCGTGGCAGCCTCGAACGCCGCGCGGAAGCTCGTCGAGCGGGCCTTCGCGGCCGATCGGGACCGCCCGCCCGCCGCGCCCAAGCAGGACCGCGGGGCGTAGACTCGCCGCGGGCGAGTGGCGGAATGGCAGACGCGCCGGCCTTAGGAGCCGGTGCCGCGCGAGCGGCGTGTCGGTTCGACCCCGACCTCGCCTACCATCCCCGGGCAGGGCGCCGCCCTATACTTCCCCGGCCATGAGAGTCACCACGTCCCCCGCCGACAAGAGCACCGTCGTGCTCGAGGTCGAGCTGCCGGCCGACCGGCTGCAGCGCTCGATCGACAACGCCGTGCGCCACCTGGGTCGGCGCACCCGCGTGCCCGGCTTCCGCCCGGGCAAGGTGCCGCGCCCGATGCTCGAACGCGCCCTGGGCATCCGCCGGGGCGACGACGGGGCCACGAACCCCATCTACGACGACGCCAAGGAGCACCTCTTCGAGGCCTCCGTGGTGGAGGCGGTGCAGCAGTCCGATCTCGACATCCTGGGCATCCCGGCGCCGGAGTGGACGCGCTTCGCGGAGGGGGAGGGGGCCGCCTACCGGGTCGTGCTCCCCGTGCGCCCGGAGGTGAAGCTCGGCGCCTACACCGACTACCCCTTCGGGATCGAGATCGACGAGGTCGACGAGGAGATGGTCGGCAAGGTCGTCGACCAGGCGCGCGAGCAGCATGCCAGCCTCGTCCCGGTCGAGGACCGTGGCGCCGAGGACGGCGACTACGCCGTCATCGGCTTCGAGGGCCGGCACGACGGGGTGCCCTTTGAGGGCGGCAAGGCCGAACGCTTCCCGCTGCGCCTCGGCTCTGAACGCATGATCCCCGGCTTCGAGGCCGCGCTGCGGGGCATGCGCGAGGGCGAGGAGCGCACCTTCGCCGTGACCTTCCCGGTCGACTACGGCGAGGCGTCGCTGGCCGGACAGCCCGTGGAGTTCACCGCCACGCTGCGCGAGCTGCGCCGGCAGCAGCTGCCGGCCGCCGACGACGGGTTCGCCCAGTCGGTGGGCGACTACGCCGACCTCGGGGCCATGCGCAAGGACGTCCGGCGCCGCCTGCAGGCCAACGCGAAGGACCGCGCGCGCCACGTCTTCGCCGATCGGATCATCGACTTCGCCGTCTCCAACGCCACGGTCGCGGTGCCCGACCTCCTGGTGGAGCGCGAGATCGAGGTGATGCACGACGAGCTGCGCGTGCGGCTCGCCGAGCAGAACATCGACGAGGCGACGTACCTCAAGGTCATCGAGAAGACCGAGGCCCAGCTCCACGCCGAGTGGCGCGAGCCGGCCGAGAAGCGCGTGAAGACGTTGCTCGTCCTCTCGGCGGTCGCCGATGCAGAGGCTGTGGAGGTGCCCGATGCCGAGATCGAGGCCGAGATCGAGCGGGCCCGCCGGCGCAACCCCGAGAACCCCAAGCTCGTGGGCTACTTCGAGTCTCCGCGCGGCCGCGCCTACCTGCGCTCGACCATCCGCCGCTCGCGCGTCGTGGAGCAGCTGATCGACCGCTGGCTGACCGCCCACCCCGAGATCGGCCCCGTGCCGCACCTCGAAGACGACGGACCCGCCGCACCGCCGCCGGCCGGCCTCAGCCTCACGGAGGGAGCCCCCGCATGACCCGACACCCGATCCCGAGCCGCCGAGCGGCCCTCGCCGCCGCCCGGGAGACGACGTGGGTCGCGCTGGGCGGCTCGGCCGCGCTGGCCGCCGCCCTCGAGTCCCGGGCCATGCTCGTGCCCATGGTCATCGAGAGCAGCAGCCGGGGCGAGCGCGCCTACGACATCTACAGCCGGCTGCTGAAGGAGCGCATCATCTTCCTGGGCGACACCATCGAGGACCACGTCGCCAACCTCATCATCGCCCAGCTGCTCTTCCTCGAATCGGAGGACCCGGACAAGGACATCAACCTCTACATCAACTCGCCCGGCGGCGTGGTCACTTCCGGCCTCGCCATCTACGACACGATGGAGTACCTGCGCGCGCCGGTGGCCACGATCTGCATCGGCATGGCCGCGAGCATGGCCTCGGTGCTGCTGGCGGCAGGTGCCAAGGGCAAGCGCTACTCACTGCCCAACAGCCGGATCATGATCCATCAGGGGTCGGGCGGCTTCCGCGGCAACACGCCCGATGTGCTCATCCAGGTCAGGGAACTCGAGACGCTCAACGACCGACTCCACGAGATCCTCGCCCAGCACACGGGCCAGCCGGTCGACAAGGTGAAAAAGGACACCGACCGGGACTATTTCATGAGTCCCGAACAGGCCCGGTCCTATGGCATCATCGACGAGGTGATGGCCCGGCCGGGCGTCTCGCTCATCGCCAAGGCGAAGGACGAGCGCGCCAAGACGGGCGAAGGCTGACCGGGAAGCGGAGGTCGGACGGGAGCGGCGTGGCGACGACGACCGGGAAGGGACCGAAAGTCCCCTACCGCTGCAGTTTCTGCGGCAAGA
>JBGPMJ010000088.1:0-8659 GCA_041486935.1 Candidatus Limnocylindria bacterium
CGGGGTTGCCCCCCGTCCGCGGCCCGGCGGCGGGGCGTTGCGCACCGAACACCAAACGGCGCTGCGGGGCGCCGTCGGAGCACGGAATGGGCGTTGCCCGGGCGTCCGGCGTCGGGGACCGGACACTGGCCACGCTCGGCTGGCCGCCCCGGGTCGGGTGGATCGCGTGGTCTGGACGGTCCGTAGCCTGCCGGGGACCCGTTTGCCGCCGTTTGGTGTTTCACGAACAACGCGGCCCAGCGGCAACCCCCGCTCTGGGCGCTCGGCGCGGTCAGGACGAGACTCGACGTAGACCTTCGACTGTGTCCAGGTCCCGGTCGAATGACGCGACGGCCGGCGGGCCGACCTCGAGCGCGACGGCGGCCAGGTAGGCGTCCGCGAAGTCGAGCTTCGAGCGCGCGCCGTACAACTCGAGGGCGTGGACGAGTGCGGCCCCCTCAGTGAGGACGAGTCCTTCGGCCGCCAGCAGGGACGCGAGCCGCGCCGCGCTGACCTTCTTCGTCCAGCCGAAGAGCGTGCGGGCGACGTAGAGGAGCTCGGCGACCACGATCGGGGTCACGATGAGGCCGAGCTCGCCGCCGGCCACACGACGGAAGACGCCGAGCGCCGGCTCGTGCAGCGGATGCCCGGGGCCGGCGAGCAGGGCGACGAACAGGTTCGTGTCGGCGTAGGCGAGATCTGGTCGTCCGCGTGGCCCGCGCCTCCCCGGCGCCGTCATGCGGGCCGACGCGATCCCCGTCGAGCCCGTCGCTCGCGAGCCAGCGACGCCTCGGCCATGCCCTGACCCACCAGCGCGTCGAGCTCCTCCGCGGTCCCAGGGACCAGCGCCACGGCCTTCGCCGCGATCCCGGCGAAGTCCAGGACGCTCCGCCTGGGCCGAACCTCGACCAGAAGCTCCTCGCCTCGGGGCACGAACTCGATCTCGTCGCCGGGTCGCGCGCCGAGGGCGTCGCGCACGGCCTTGGGCACGGTTATCTGCCCCTGGCGGGTCAGCCGGGCGCGTTGACGAGTAGTGCGACTCAGATCAGTAACCATACTCCGCAGAGTAATCGCCCGCTGAGTAATGCGCAACCCACAGTGACGAGGCGCCCGAGACAATGGCAGGGTGAGTCTTCACCCATCCGTCGCCGAGCGCCTCGGACGCCTCTCGCCCGATCAACTGGCCGCAGCCACGGCGCCGCCGGGGCCGATCCTGTGCGTCGCCCCCGCCGGGTCGGGGAAAACGACGACCCTCGTGGCGCGTGTCGCCTGGCGGATCGACGGCGGCACGCCTCCCGATCGTATCTGCGTCCTGACGTTCAACCGCCGCGCGGCGGACGAGCTGCGGGAGCGGCTGGGCGAGGCGCTCGCGCCGCTGGGAATCGGCCCGAACACCGTCCGCGTGCGAACGTTCCACGCCCTCGGTCGCGAGGTCCTGGCCGAGACTGGTGAGCCGGTGGACCGCCTCCTGGACCGCGCGGCTCTCCTGGCCGAGCTGGCGGGCCACCCCCTGCCGGCCGCCGCGCTGCGCCGGCTCGACGACGCCTTCTCGCGCCTGAAGCTCGATGCCGGCGTGGACGCGGAGGCGGTCGAGCGTCAGCTCGAGGCCGACCGGACGATCGGCGCCCCACCCTCTCCGACACTGGAGGCGTTCGTCGCCTACGAGCGGGCGCTGCACGCACGCGGCGCGCTCGACTTCGACGATCTCGTGCGTCGAGCCCTCGACCTGCTGGAGCACGATGCCGGACTCCTCGCGCGATGGCGCGAGCGCTGCGCGGCCGTCTTCGTCGACGAGGCCCAGGACCTCGACCGGGCGCAGCTGCGCCTGGCGCTACTCCTCGCGGAGCCTTCGCGCGACGTCTTCCTCGTGGGCGACGACGACCAGACGATCTACGCCTGGCGACTGGCCGACGTGCGGCGGATCCTCGGACTTGCGGCGGCGCTGCCCGGCCTGCGTCGCGTGTACCTCGTCGTCAACCGCCGCTGCCCGGGTCCGGTCGTGGCAAGGGCAACCAGGCTCGTGGAGCACAACGTCGAGCGCTTCGCCAAGCGGATCCTGCCGCGTCCCGACGCGGTTGGGGAACTGATCCTGGCCCCCGATCCGGCGGACGACCCGGCCCGTGCCCGGCGCCTGCTGACCACCTGGGCGCCGGCCCTTCGTGCACCCGACGCGAGCACCCACGCCGTCCTGGCGCGCACGAACGCCGAACTGGCGCCGTACGCAGCGACCGCCTTGGAGCTGGGCTTCCCCTACCGCGCCGAGACGGACGGCCTCGACATCCTCGATGACCCGTCGGTGGACCGGCTCCTGGCGCAGTCGGAGGCCGGCGGCGGGTCGCCCACGGCCGCACTGGGGCAGCTGCAGCGCACTGCGACACGTGCCGAGCGGCCGGTGCTCGACGCGCTCCTCGGATGGGCGCCCGCGTACGCCTCGATCTCCGCCCTGCGCGACGCCATCGCCAGCGCGCGCGAGGCCAGATCCCGCCTGCGGCGCGACGACGCCCCGCTCGTCCTGGCCACCGTGCACTCCACCAAGGGCCTCGAGTTCGATGTGGTCGCCTGCGTCGGCCTCGACGAGGGCCGCTTCCCCAGCGCCCGCAGCCTCAGCGACGCCGACGACCCGGCCCGCGCGCTCGAGGAAGAGCGCCGCCTCGCCTACGTGGCCTGGACACGAGCCCGCCGGTCGCTCACGCTGATCTTCGACCCCGGCGCGCCGTCACCCTTCCTGCACGAGGCGTTCGACCCCCACGAGCTTCGGGCACAGTGATCCTGGTGAGGGGCGCGCGCGGCGGAACCATCGACGCCCTCGTGCGTCTTGGCGCCATGAAGACGCTGCATCGCACCCTCGCCCTGTCCGCCGTCGCCCTCCTCCTGCTCGCGGCGTGCTCGGGCGCTGCGAGCCCGATGCCGATCACATCCGGCGGCGCGGTCACCGCCGTCCTGGCCCAGGATCCGAAGTTCGCCGGCCTCACACCGCTCGACCCGAACCTCATCGGCCAGTCCGGCTACTACGAGGTCCGGCCCGCCGCCGACGGCGGCTACGCGGTCCGCGTCTGGATCGGCTGGGGCGACTGCCCAGCCGGCTGCATCAACCACCACGAGTGGCAGTACGGCGTGAGCGCCGCTGGCGCGGTCACGCTGCTCGGCGAACTCGGCGATCCGCGCCCCGACGTCGCCACGGGCCTGCGCGGCGCGGTCACCGCCGGGCCGGTCTGCCCGGTGGTCCAGAACCCGCCCGACCCGGCCTGTGCCGACCGACCGGTCGCCGGCGCGGTCATCCTCGTCACGAACGCGGCCGGGGACCCGGTCCTGCAGATCACGACCGGCGCGGACGGCACGTACGACGTCCCGCTCGGACCCGGCGTCTACACGCTGACGCCGCAGGCCGTCAACGGCCTGATGGGCACCGCTGAGATGCAGCAGATCCGGCTCGAGGCCGGCGAGGGCGTCGTCACCGTCGACTTCTCGTACGACACCGGCATCCGCTGAGGCCGGCCGGGAACGTCGGCTACAGCCCCAGCTCCCCGCGCACGGTCTTGAGGCCCTCGACGACGTTGAGCACGTGCTCGTCAAAGGGGATCCCGATCTCCTCGGCGCCCTTCGTGAGCTGGTCGCGCGGCACCTGGCGGGCGACGCCCTTGTCGCGCATCTTCTTCTCGACCGAGCGCACGTCCACCTCGTCGAGGCTGCGGTTGGGGCGGACGTACGCGACGGCGATGACGAAGCCGGTCATCTCGTCGCAGGCGTAGACGGTGCGCGCGAGCAAGCTCGTGCGCGGCACGCCGGTGTGGTCGCCGTGGCCGAGGACGGCCTCCACGAGATCGTCGGGGTAGCCCAGGCGGCGCAGCTCCTCGGCGCCGCGGAGGGGATGGGTCTCCGGGTAGCGTTCGTAGTCGAAGTCGTGCAGCAGCCCCGCCGCCCGCCAGGTCTCCAGCTCCGGCCCGCCGATCCCGAACCGCCGATCGCCGTACCAGCCCACCGCCGCCTCGACGGCCAGCGCATGACGACGAAGCGGTTCGGTCCCTGTCCATTCGCACAGCAGTGCCCAGGCATCGTTGCGGGTGGGTGCCATGCGCGTACCGTAGCGCACGGAGACCCGACCCGATGCCGCTCGCCGCACCTGCCGCCCTTCTCGCCGTCGCGCTGGCCGCCGTCGTGCTCGGCTGGCTGCTGCGCGACCTGCGCGTGCGCCGCGCCCGGCCGGCCGCGTTCGGCGTCGTCTTCGGCGCCTATGGTCTCGCCGCCGCCGGGTGGCTGGCGGCCCTCGTCGCCGACCTCCCCGTCTGGGCCGCCTGGCTCGGCAGCCTGCCCGCGATCGGCCTGACCTTCGCCCCCGCCCTCGTCGTGCGCTGGACCGGCGGGCCTTCCCGACAGGCCGGCCTGCGCGAGGCGGTGCTCCTGCTGCGCGAGGCCGTCGCCCTACCGTGGCTCGGACCCGCCGACCGGGACCGGCTGCGCGCCCGTGTCCGCCGCCTCGATCGTTTCTGGACCCCCGAGACGACCGAGCTGCTCGACCTCGTGGCCGAGGCCGCCTACGACCGCCTCGACGAGCTGCCTCTGGACGCCGCCACGGATGCGACACGGACGGCGCGCATCGACGCCCTCCTCGACGAGCTCGACCCGGCGACGGTCTAGGGCGCCGCCTCCTCGTTCCGATCGCGCCGGCGCCAGGTGTGGATGGCCGGTGGCAGGACCGAGACGACGACGATGACCACGATGAGCGGCACTAGGAACCGGTCCAGCGTCGAGCCCATCGCCTCTCCCAGCAGGTAGCCCGCGATCGGCAAGCCGCTGCCCCAGAGCAGGCCCCCGACGATCGTCCACCAGGCAAACGCGCGGCGATCCATGTGGCTGATGCCGGCCACGATCGGCGCGAAGGTGCGCACGAAGGGCATGAAGCGCGCCAGGACGATGGTGATCCCACCGTGGCGCTGGTAGAGGGCGTCGGCGGCGAGCAGGTGCTTGCGCTTGAAAAACCGCGAGTCCTGGCGCTCGTACAGCGGCCGCCCGACCCGTCGTCCGAACCAGAAGCCGGTCAGGTTGCCCAGGATGGCCGCCATCGCGCAGACGATCATCACCAGCAGCACGTTGAGCGTGTAGTCCTGCGAGCCGGGGGCGGAGAGCACGCCGGCGACGAGCAGCAGGCTGTCGCCGGGCAGGAAGAACCCGACGAAGAGTCCGGTCTCGGCGAAGAGGACGACGAAGAGGACGACGTAGGCGCCCGGCCCGAAGGGCTCGATGAACTGGCGCGGATGGAGGATCAGGTCGACGAGTTGGCCCGCGAGGTCCACCGCTCAGGCAAGCCCGGTCGGTGGCGGGAACGGCGGCACCGGCCCCGGCCCCGTGGTCGCGCCACCGGGTGCTTCATGGGTTTCCACCCGCAGGGGCAGCCGTTTGCGCTCCTGCCCGTCGACGAGCAGACGCAGGCTGTAGTCGCCCGGGGTCTCGAAGACGAGGTTCCACAGGTCCACGCTGAAGGTCAGCACCGCATCGAGGCCATCGCCCGGGCCGCTGGCGCGGATACGCGCGGCCCCGGAGGTCAGCTCCCGCCCGTCCGGACGGAGCAGGACGAACCGGACCTCGTGCTCTGCCCCCAGTTCGGGCGCGGTGACCAGGAGTCCCACGACCAGCGCGAGGTGCGGGTGCCGCAGGGGGAAGACCGGGCCTCCGACCCGGCTCACGCCGCCGCCGATGACGGCGAACTTGTGGCCGGGCTGCGCTTCGGCGGCATCGGCGAGGAAGGCAAAATCGATGTCGGGCATGGCCGAATGGTACGCGCCGGGCGCCCACCGGGCGTTGCGGACGGACGAACAAATCGACAGTTTCGGTCGCTTCGATGCGACCGAACGACTCCGTTCGGGTGCCCGTCGGTCGTGCAGCTAGCCGTTTTCGTCTGCCCCTGAGGCTGACACTGGCCCAGGGACCCGCGGGCTCGCCCGCTGCGAAGGACGGCTGCCGGGCGGAGGACCTGCGCCTCCAGGCTGCTGCCCGTGCCGGGCGCACCAGCGAGAGGGCGCCGCCAGCGCGGCGCCCTCTCCTACTTTTCCAGGCCTTGTCTGCCGCTACCGCCCCGCCCCGCTCGGGACGGCGCGCGGTCAATGCTCCCAGATCTTCACCCAGTCAACGGCCAGCTGGCCCCAGGTGGCGAACCCGCTCCAGCCCACGTTGCGCGGCACAATCTTCATCTCGACTTCGTTCCCCTGCCCCTTTCCGGCAGGGAAGCCGTTGATGTCGTGTTCGATCCACGTCTCCACCGTCGAGGGATTGGCCGTGTAGCCGAAGACCAAAGCCCAGTTGCCGCCGGGGTTCTTCACGTAGACGTCGAAGCTGTCGTCGGCGATGCCGTCAAGGACCCGAAGCGAGATGTGCCGGGCCTTGGCGGTCAGACCGGTGAACGTGCAGTAGCCGGCGGGATCGGTGTCGCCCGGGTATGCCGTGACGGCGCCGGAGCCGTACTCATTGCCCCAGTAGCCTGCTCGCTCGTCGCTGAACGAAGAGCAACTTCCATGGGTGCCAGTCGCCGCGCCGCTCGTATCAGGGGAGACGGCGGCGTTGCTCAGATCCACGCTTCCCAAGGGGCCATTCGCCGAAACCGGCGCAGCCGCCAACGACACCAACGCAAATGCGGTAAGAGCCGCAAGAAGTTGCTTCATCTCATCCTCTCACAAGGGCTTCCCGTCGCGGCGGCCAAGGCCGCGAGCTAGGGGCGGGGCCGAGAGGCCCCGCCCCTCAGAAAGGGCGGCTATCCTTTTCTTGACCGCTAGACGTCCGTGTCGTCGTAGGTGATGCCCTCGCTCTCAAAGAGGTAGGCAGCGGGGTTCCAGACGGTCATTGACTTGGTTGAGCTGTTGTAGTCGCTGGACAGGACGAGCCAGATCTTGGCGTTGTACCCGCCGACGTTTGTGTCGGGCGGGGTTGGCAGATCGATACCAAGGTTCACGCTGTCGCGCAGGTGGATGTCCCCGAGGCTGTCCGTCGCACCCGCGGCAATCAAGGCGCCGGGGTGGTTGCCCGGCCAGCCGTCGGCATAGTAGATGAGGCTAAAGCCAGTGGACGCATCGAGCCCGTGGCCGTTGAACACGAAGTCGAAGGTGGCGCCCGACACGCGGTAGGTCATTTTGCCCCACGCGCCGCCCTCCACGATCGACCAAGTGGAAGGATTCTTCTCGTAGAGGTACAGGTTCGCGTTGTTCGACTTGCCTGCTGGACCGCTGGGGCCGCTAGACGCGGCGACCACAGACGTCATCGTGATCGCGAACAGAGCGGCCACGGCCAGAATCAGTAGCTTCTTCAATTTTCTCCGTGCCTTTCACCTTTCCTGTCTTCCTCGTCCGGCAGATATAGCTCGGATTGCCGCACCCCCTTTCTCGGCGGACTGCGGTCCGCCGAGACCATGTACATACCTCCCCTGAAGTCACGGGAGGGGGCAGGTTCGCGATCGACGGCTCTGGCACACAGCGGGCTCGCGCAGGGCCTGGATTCCGCGGGGATGAGACCCGAACGCGTTCATCGCTGGACGGAGAGCCGCAGTGAACCCCCTCCTGGCGACTCCTTTTTCCCAACCGAACCGCTCACGCGGGGTCGAAGGGCGGGTGTCGGAGGGGCGAGGACCCTCGGCAGGGAACGAATGCGATCGAACGGGAAATCACGCCCACGGCAGGCGCCATGGCGGCCTGCGCTTGCGTTCCGTCTCCATCTAGCCAGTACAAAAGTACTGACGTAAGACCAAGACGCTGCGGTGGCCAGCGTGACCTGTCAAGGGCCGACTGGCTCAAGTTTTCGAGCCGGCGTTGCGTCAGTGCGCCGCGACTGCCCGCTTGCGCGCCGCGCGGATCGGCGCGGGCGTCCCGGCCGCACGGCGGCCGTTGCCCCGCCCTGCCGCCTCAGCGAAGGAGACGTCGCTGAGCGGGATGAGCGGCTCGCCGCGCAGGACCCGGGCGAGGTACTCGCCGGTGGCCGATCCCGGTGAGGCCGCGACCGCCTCCGGCGTCCCCTCGGCGATGACGAGGCCGCCACGCAGGCCGCCCTCGGGACCCAGGTCGATGATCCAGTCGGCCGTCTTGATGACGTCGAGGTTGTGCTCGATGACGATGACCGTGTTGCCCTGGTCGACCAGGCGATGCAGGACCTGGAGCAGCTTCTCGACGTCGGCGAAGTGGAGGCCGGTGGTCGGCTCGTCGAGCAGGTAGACGGTGCGGCCCGTGGCGCGGCGCGACAGCTCGGTGGAGAGCTTGACGCGCTGGGCCTCGCCGCCCGAGAGGGTCGTCGCCGGCTGCCCGAGGTGGATGTAGCCGAGGCCCACGTCGTAGAGCGTCTGGAGCTTGTTGCGCACGGCCGGAACCGCGGCGAAGAGGTCGAGTGCCTCAGCGACCGTCATCTCCAGCACGTCAGCGATCGAGCGTCCCCGGTAGTGGATCTCGAGGGCCTCGACGCCATCGACAAGGTCATCGAGATCGACCAGAGCCCCATCGGGCGCACGCCGCGCTCCAATCCGGCCACGTACACCGGGCTTTTCGGGCCCATCCGCGAGCTGTTCGCGGCCACGCCCGACGCCCGGATGCGCGGCTACAAGCCCGGCCGCTTCAGCTTCAACGTCAAGGGCGGCCGCTGCGAGGACTGCAAGGGCGACGGGATCATCAAGATCGAGATGCAGTTCCTGTCCGACGTGTACGTCTCCTGC
>JBGPMJ010000089.1:0-8645 GCA_041486935.1 Candidatus Limnocylindria bacterium
CGACTGGGAGGCCTATGAGCGCGGCGGCGGGGGTGGGGGCGGCGGCGATCCCTTCGCCGCATACCGCCAGGGCCAGGCGCCCGGCGGCGTCCGTTTCGAGTACCGCGGCAATGCCGAGGACCTGGCCGGCTTCAGCGACTTCTTCCGTACCTTCTTCGCCGGCGGCGTGGCGGGGGCCGGGCAGGGCGCCGGGACGGAGAGTGGGCGGCGGCGCGCGGCGACCGTCGGCGTGGGGTTCGATGACATCCTCGGCGGGCTGGGACTGGATGCCGCTGGTACGCACGCCAGGGTCGGAACCCAACGCACGGCGCCGACGGCCCGCCGGAGCCTGCAGGCCGAGGTGAAGATCTCGCTCGAGGAGGCCTATCACGGCGCGACCCGGCGGCTCGAGGTGGACGGCAAGCGCCTCGAGGTCAGCATCCCCCCCGGGATCGACAGCGGCCAGCGCATCCGGCTCTCGGGGAAGGCCGGGCGCGGCCCGGGCGCCGGCGACCTGTACCTCGAGGTGAAGGTGAGCGAGCACCCGGTCTTCACGCGCCAGGGCGCCGACCTCCAGCGCGACCTGCCCATCACCCTGGCCGAGGCGCTGCTGGGAGCGGAGGTCCCTGTGGGCACGCTGAAGGGCCGCGTCCTCCTGCGCATCCCGCCCGAGACGCAGGCCGGGCGCATCTTCCGCCTGGCCGGCCAGGGCATGCCGCGCTTCCGCCGCGAGGGCTTCGGTGACCTCTTCGCGAAGGTCCGGGTGGTGCTGCCCAGTGGCCTCGATGAGGCCGACCGCGCCCGCCTGCGCGACTTCACCGACCACGTCCGCCAACTCGATCCCCGAGCCACAAGCGGAGCCCCGCAGCGATGAACCTCACCCGCTACACCCAGAAGGCTCAGGAGGCGGTCCTCGCCGCCCAGCGCCTCGCCACCGAGGCGCAGAGCCCCGTCCTCGACGCCGAGCACCTCCTCGCGGCCCTGCTCGAGGACGACGAGGGCACCCCCGCCGCCACGCTGCGGCGCCTCGGCGCGGACGTGGGCGCGCTGCGCGTCGAGCTGGCGGCCGTGCTGGGGCGCCGCGCGCGCATCGCCGGCGGGCAGCTCTCGCTCGACCCGCGGGCGCGGCAGATGCTGGAGCGCGCCGAGGACGAGGCGAAACGGCTCCAGGACGAGTACGTCTCGACGGAGCACCTCTTCCTCGCCGCGGCCGAGGCGGGCGGCGATGCGCAGCGGATCCTGGACGGCGCCGGTGCCGGCAAGGAGGCCATCCTCGGCGCCCTGGCGTCGGTGCGCGGCGGTCAGCGCGTCACGTCGCAGAACCCCGAGACGACCTACCAGGCGCTGGAGCGCTACGGGCGCGACCTGACGAAGGACGCCCAGGGTGGCAAGCTCGACCCGGTCATCGGCCGCGACGACGAGATCCGGCGCGTCATCCAGGTGCTCAGCCGGCGCACGAAGAACAACCCCGTGCTCATCGGCGAGCCGGGCGTGGGCAAGACGGCCATCGTGGACGGCCTCGCCCAGCGCATCGTGCGCGGTGACGTGCCCGAGTCGCTCAAGGACAAGCGCGTGGTCGGTCTCGACCTCGGCGCGCTCATCGCCGGCGCGAAGTTCCGCGGCGAGTTCGAGGAGCGCCTCAAGGCCGTGCTCAAGGAGATCAAGGACAGCGAGGGCCAGGTCGTCCTGTTCATCGACGAGCTGCACACCGTGGTGGGGGCCGGCGCCGCCGAGGGGGCCATGGATGCGTCCAATCTCCTGAAGCCGATGCTGGCCCGCGGCGAGCTGCACACCATCGGCGCGACCACGCTCGACGAGTACCGCAAGCACGTGGAGAAGGACGCCGCGCTGGCGCGGCGCTTCCAGCCCGTCTACGTCGACCAGCCCAGCGTCGAGGAGACGATCTCCATCCTGCGCGGCCTGCGCGAGCGCTACGAAGTGCACCACGGCGTGCGCATCACCGACTCCGCGCTCGTCGCCGCCGCCACGCTGTCCAACCGCTACATCAGCGACCGCTTCCTGCCCGACAAGGCCATCGACCTCGTCGACGAGGCGGCCAGCCGCCTGCGCATCGAGATGGATTCCATGCCCACCGAGCTGGACGAGCTGGAGCGCCGGCGCATCCAGCTCGAGATCGAGCGCGAGGCCCTGCGCAAGGAGAAGGACGAGGCCTCGAAGGCCCGCCTGGCGGCGCTCGAGAAGGAACTGGCCGAGGTGGCCGAGGTGGCCGGCGGCCTGAAGCAGCAGTGGGAGACGGAGAAGGCCGCCATCTCGGCCCTGCGCGAGACGAAGTCCGCGCTGGAGGGCCTGCAGCACGACATCGAGTCCGCCGAGCGCGCCGCCGACTACGGCCGCGCCGCGGAGCTGAAGTACGGGCGCCAGGTGGAGTTGCAGGACCGGCTGAAGGAGCGGGAGGCGGCCATCGCCACGTCCGGCGGCTCGCGGCCACTGCTCAAGGAGGAGGTCGATTCCGACGAGATCGCGCGCGTCGTGGCCGCCTGGACCGGCATCCCCGTGACGCGCCTCATGGAGGGCGAGGCGGGCAAGCTCATCCACATGGAGGAGCGCCTTCATGCCCGCGTCGTCGGCCAGGACGAGGCCATCGCCGCCGTCTCCGACGCCGTGCGCCGCGCCCGCGCCGGCCTGAAGGATCCGCGCCGGCCCATCGGCTCCTTCATCTTCCTGGGGCCCACCGGCGTCGGCAAGACGGAGCTGGCGCGCGCCCTCGCCGAGTTCCTCTTCGACGACGAGGCGGCCATGACCCGGCTCGACATGAGCGAGTACATGGAGAAGTTCTCGGTCAGCCGGCTGATCGGCGCGCCGCCCGGCTACGTCGGCTACGAGGAGGGCGGCCAGCTCACCGAGTCCGTGCGGCGGCGGCCGTACCAGGTGGTCCTGCTCGACGAGATCGAGAAGGCGCACCCCGAGGCCTTCAACGTGCTGCTGCAGGTGCTCGAGGACGGGCGCCTGACCGACGGCCAGGGCCACGTGGTGAACTTCAAGGACACCGTCCTGATCATGACCAGCAACGTCGGCTCCCAGCACATCGTGGGCTATGCCGGGCGCCCCGACGACGCCGGTTACGACGAGATGAAGCGGCGGGTGATGGAGGCGCTGCGGCTGCAATTCCGGCCGGAGTTCCTCAACCGCGTCGACGAGGTCATCGTCTTCCACGCGCTCACCGACGCGAACCTGGCCGCGATCGTGGACCTGCTCCTGGCCGACCTCGAGCGACGCCTCGAAGAGCACGACCTGGCGCTCGAGCTGACGCCGGCGGCCAAGGTGCTGGTGGCGTCCGAAGGCCACGATCCGGCCTTCGGGGCGCGTCCATTGAAGCGCTCGATCCAGCGCCTGGTGGAGAACCCGCTCGCGCGGGCCCTCCTGGAGGGCCGTTTCCCGCCCGGCTCGGGCATCGCCGGCGACGCGGATCCCGTGTCCGGCACGCTGCTCTTCAGCGCCGGCGACGAGACCGTCGTGGCGGAGGCGGGCGAGCGGCGGGACGCGCGGGGGGCGGCGCGTCGCGTCGAGACCGCCGAGAAGGCGGATCTCTTCGAGCTGCCGACAGCGGGAGGCCGGCGGCGGAAGGGTGATCAAGGGGAGCGGCTGAACTAGGGCACGGCGCGCGGTACGCTGCGGTGGTGAGCGTCCCGGTCCGACCCTCCCCCGAGCTGCCGCCGCCGCCCGCGACCATCAAGGAGCGCTGGGGAGAGAGTCGCGCCTCGCTGGTCGGGCGGATCCGCGACGAGATCCTCGCCGCCGGCCCCCTGACCTTTGCCCGCTTCATGGGGCTGGCGCTCTACGATCCGACGGACGGGTACTACGCCCGGCGCGCGGATCGGCCGACCCGGGAGGGCGACTTCCTCTCGGCGCCCGAGCTGCACCCCATCTTCGGGGCCGCGCTGGCCCGGCAGGTGGAGGAGTGCTGGGAGCGACTCGGCCGGCCGGCCACGTTCACCCTGCGCGAAGAGGCGGCCGGCAGCGGGGCGCTCGGGCTGGCCATCCTCGAGGCGCTGGGGCCCCCCGCCTGGCGGGCCGTGCGATATCTCCCCACCGAGGCCACGCCCGTGAAGGAGGCGGCCGTCCGGGCCCGCCTGGCGGCGGCCGGTCACGCCGAGCACCTCGCCAGCGAGGCCGCCCCGGAGGAGGCGATGACCGGCGTCGTCATCGCCAACGAGCTGCTGGACGCGCTGCCGGTACACCGCCTGACCGTCCGGGACGGCGAGCTCCTCGAGATCCACGTCGGATGGCGCGACGGCTGGTTCGCCGACGAGCTGCTCCCCCCCTCCACGCCGGAGCTGGGCGCGACCCTCGACGGCACCGGCGTTCGGCTCGTCGATGGCCAGGTCGCGGAGGTGGGGTTGGCCGCCCAGGCCTGGCTCCGGGGGCTCGCCGCCCGGCTCGAGCGAGGCTACGCCCTCGTCATCGACTACGGGCATCCCGCCGCTCAGCTCTACGACGCGGCAAAGCGAGCCGGCGGGCTTCTCCGCACCTACCGCCGCCACCATGCCGGCGACGACCCATATCGCTACGTGGGCGAGCAGGACATGACCGCGCACGTGGACTGGACGACGCTCGAGCGCGTCGCCGGCGAGGCCGGCCTCGACGTCCTCGGGCGCACGACGCAGGCCGAGTTCCTCACCGGGCTGGGCCTGGGCGACCTCCTCGTCGAGCTACAGTCGCGGCCGGGCCTGGCGCACGCCGAATACGCGGCGGCGAGGGCTGCCGTCGTACGTCTCCTCGACCCGGGAGCCCTGGGGCGCTTCGGGGTCCTCGCCCTCGGCCGGGGCGTGGCCGCCGAGCCACCGCTGCGCGGGCTCGGTTTCCGCCTGCCAGCGCGGGCGGGCTGATCGCCATGCGCTTCGAGGAGGCCCGTCGCCGCCTCATCACGCTGCCGGATCCGCTCCCCGCGGGCCCCCACGCGCTCGACCCGGTGGCCATCGTGGAGCCCGGCGAGGTACCGCTCTGGGCTCGCCGCCCGGTCGGCGAGCCGCCGCGCGACGCGGCCGTGCTGGTGCTCATCTACCCGGGACCGGACCGCGAGGCCCACCTCGTCCTCATCGAGCGGCCGGCCGGCGACCATCGCCATGCCGGCCAGGTCAGCTTCCCCGGCGGCGCCGTCGACCCGGGCGACGATTTCCCGGTGGGTACGGCGCTGCGCGAGGCCGCCGAAGAGGTGGGGCTGGACGCTCAGGCGGCCGGCGTGGAGGTGATCGGGCGGCTGGGGACCGTCGACGTGCGCGTCTCGGGCTTCCTGCTCGTGCCGATCGTGGCCGTCGCAGCGCTCGAGCCGGCGTTGACGCCGGACCCGCGCGAGGTGGCCGCCATCCTGCGCGTTCCAGTCCGTCACTTCCTGCCCCAGGCGCCGATCGAGATCGTGGAGGCCGAGCGCGACGGCTGGCGGCTGCGCTACGGCGCCTTCCCCGTGGGCGAGCACCGCATCTGGGGCGCCACCGCTCGCGTGCTCGGCCAGCTCGGTGCGGTGCTGGGAGAGGGCTGAGGCCGGGCCGATCGGGTCGCCGGCTCGGCGCTTACCAGGGTTCCCCCTCCGACTCGTCGTGATCGGCGCGCAAACGCCGTGGCTCGGCCAGCGCGCCATCGGCGGGTGACGTCGACGGATCTGCCTCGCCCGGTGCCAGTGCTTCCAGCACGCCGCGTGCCCAGGCGTCGTCGGCGCCCGTGAGCTCGATGACGATGGCGCGCATCTCGGTGCCGTCGGTGTATGCGCCGTGGGCGATGCCGGCCGGCCAGACGACCGCCTCGCCCTGGTTGACGCGCGTCCGCTCGCCGCCCACTTGTACGAAGCCGCCGCCGGAGATGACAACGAAGAGCGTCGTGTTCGGGTTGGCGTGCGGGGCGATGAGGGCGCGGCGCTCGAAGGCCATCTCGGTCACGAGGCCGCGCGCGTCCTGGTGGATGACCGTGCCGCTCACGCCGCGGGTGCCGGGCGGCCCATCGGGGCGGCGCTGGCCGGGCCCGAAGCGGCGGATGTCCACGGCTGGGCTCAGCGGCGCTTGCGCTTCTTGGCACGCTGGCGGATGGTCGCCTCGGGGTGCTTGTACTTCGCCTGGCTGAAGAAGCGCGCGCGGCGCAGCTGCTGGTTGTAGGCGGCGATGATCGGCGGGAAGTAGCGAAAGCGCGTCCAGGCGTACACGGCCAGCCCGATGACCAGCGTGACGAGCACGAGCAGGAAATACCAGCGGAAGAGGGTCTGGATCAGCACGAGGCCGAAGGTGATGAAACCGGTCCACAGGAACCATTCCTGCATGCCCACCAGGGGCTCGAAGCGGCGCAGCTGGCGCGCCCGGACGTTGTAAACGATCACCTGACCGACGAGGAAGACGACCGAGGCGGCGACGACCGGCCAGTAGATGTCCGGGAATCGCTCCGGGCGCCACTCCTTGAGGAGGTATTCCCAGGGCGCGAGGGTCACCGTTTCCTCCGCTGTCGCTCGTTTCGGGGCGGGCCGGCGGCGGACCCGAGACGCAGCGGCCGGAGGATACCAGAGGGCGCCTCGCGGGCGGCGCCGAAGCCCGTTGCTATACTCGGTCGCTGGCGACGGCGCCGTCACCAACGCGCGCGCCGCCCCGCTCACGGAGTCGGAGGGTCCCACGGGTGCGAGCCCTGCTCTCGGTCGCCAACCGCGACGGCATCGGGCCCCTCGCCCGGGACCTGCTCGAGCTGGGCGTCGAGGTCTTCGCCACCGACGGCACGCGCGAGGTGCTCGCCTCCGACGGCATCGAGGTCGGGCCCATCAGTGCCCTGACCGCGGTGCCGCCGCTCCTCGGCGGACAGGTCAAGACCTTCCACCCCGCCGTCTACGCCGGCATCCTGGCCCGTCGCGACCGGCCCGACCAGCTGGCCGAGCTGGCCGAGCAGGGCATCGGGCAGATCGACGTCGTGGTCGTCAACGTCAAGCCCTTCGCGCCCCAGGTCGGGGCGCGCGTCGTGCCCCTTGACGAGGCGATCGAGATGATCGACGTGGGCGGCGTGGCGCTGCTCTCGGCGGCCGCGCGCAACTACGCCGGCGTCGCCGCGGTCCCCGACCCGGCCTACTACACGCAGGTCGTGGCGGAGCTGCGCACGCGAGGGCAGGTCTCGGCCGAGCTGCGTCAGCGGCTCGCCGCCGAGGCCTTCGCAGCCGTGGCGGCCTACAACGCCGAGGTCGCCGGCTACCTCAACCACATCGCCGGCATCCGCTTCCCGCCGCGGCTCACGATCGCCTTCGAGAAGAAGTCGGACCTGCCCTACGGCGAGAACCCGCATCAGCTGGGCGCCTTCTACCGGGAGACGACCCACCGCTCCGGCTCCCTCGCCGATGCGACCCAGTTCCAGGGCCCGACGCCGACCTTCAACGACCTTCTCGATCTCGACGCCGCCTACCGCATCGTGAGCGACTTCACGTCCCCCACCGTGGCCATCGTCAAACGCGCCAACCCGGTCGGCATCGCCTCGAACGACGAGCTCGTGGACGCCTACCGCCGCGCGCTCGAGACCGACTCCGTGAACGCCTTCGGGGCGACCGTCGGCATCAACCGGGCCCTCGACGGCCGAACGGCTCGCCTGATCGCCGAGAACGCCTATGAGGCGGTCGTCGCGCCGGGCTATTCGGAGGAGGCGCGGGCGATCCTCGCCGAGAAGTCCTCCCTCGGCGTGCTGGCCGTGCCGGCGACCCCGGCCGACGGCCTCTCCGACTACGGCATCGCCAACCTCGACTTCGAGCGGATCGGCGGCGGCCTCCTCGTGGAGACGCGCGACCGGGGCGACGTGGACCGCTCCGAGCTGCGCGTCGTCACGAAGCGACGCCCCACGCTCGAGGAGCTGACCGACCTGATGTTCGCCTGGCGTTGCGTGCGCCACGTCAGCAGCAACGCCGTGGTACTGGCCAAGAACGCCGCCCTCGTCGGCGTGGGCGCGGGACAGGCCAGCCGGCTGGTGGCGGTCGAGATCGCCCTCCACCGCGCGGCCGAGCGGGCCAAGATGAGCTGCCTCGCCTCGGACGCCTACTTCCCTTTCGCCGACGCCATCCAGCTGGCCGCCGAGCGCGGCGTCACGGCCATCATCCAGCCCGGCGGCTCCCGGCGCGACGAGATGGCCATCGAGGTCGCCGACCGCCACCACATGGCGATGGTCTTCACCGGCCGCCGCCACTTCCGCCACTGACGGGAGGCCGGCATGGAATCGCGACTGGCGCTGGAGATGGTGCGCATCACCGAGGCCGCGGCCATCGAGTCGGCACGACTCATGGGCCGCGGCGAGCGCGACGAGGCGGACCGCGCGGCCGTCGAGTCCATGCGCTCGACGATGGACGACGTCGAGATGAACGGCACCATCGTCATCGGTGAGGGCGAGCGCGACGAGGCGCCAATGCTCTTCATCGGCGAGCAGGTCGGCCAGCGGCTGCCCGGCCAGCCGGAGGTGGACATCGCCGTCGACCCGCTCGAGGGCACGAACCTCGTGGCCAAGGGGCAGGCCAACGCCATCACCGTCCTCGCGGCGTCCGAGCGCGGCGGCCTCCTCAACGCGCCCGACACGTACCTGGAGAAGCTGTGCGTGGGCCCCGGCGCCGCCGGCCACGTGGACCTCACGCTGTCGCCGGGCGAGAACATCGAGCGCATCGCCAGCGCCCTGCGGCGCAAGGTCAGCGACATCACCATCGTCATCCTCGA
>JBGPMJ010000090.1:0-8619 GCA_041486935.1 Candidatus Limnocylindria bacterium
CCAATGGTCGGCCTGGGCGGCGGTGTTGGAGAGGCGCGGGTCGATGACGATGAGCTTCGCGCCCCGTCGCTTCGCCTCGACGATGCGCTGGGCGTGCGGGTTGAAGTAGTGGCCGCTCTCGAGGTGGGCGCTGATGAGCAGCATGACCTCGGCGTTGGCGAAGTCCGGAGAGGGCCGGTCGTAGCCCATCCAGAAGGCGTAGCCGGCGCGCCCGCCCGAGGAGCAGACGTTGGTGTGCGAGTTGTGGCCGTCCACGCCCCACGCCCCCAGCACGCGCTCGGTGAAGCCGTCCTCGCCCGGCCGGCCCATGTGGCACATCACCTTGTTGGGCTCCCCGCGCACGAGGGCGGAGCGGATACGCCCGGCCAAGTCGTCCAGCGCCTCGTCCCAGGTGCAGCGCTGCCAGGCGCCGGCGCCGCGCGCGCCCGTGCGCCGCAGCGGATGGAGGATCCGCTCCGGGTCCTCCACCTGGTTGCGGGTGGCCGGCCCCTTGGCGCAGTTGCGTCCGCGGCTGCCCGGGTGGAGCGGGTTGCCCTCGAACTTGCGGGTCTGGCCGGTTTCCTTGTCCACGTAGGCCAGGAGGCCGCAGGCCGACTCGCAGTTGAAGCAGGTCGTGGGTACGAGGCTGTAGCGGTGCTCCCGGCCGTGGGCGTCGCGCTCGGTCCAATCATCCCAGCGTTCCACGGGCGGGAAGGCCTCGAGGCCGGGCTGCATGGCGCCGCCGGCCGCGGGGTGATCGGTCGCGAACCCCTTGCGCTGCACGGGGTCGTCCACGCTGATCGCTCCCCGTCCCCTAGCTGATCGGCACGGCCTGGCCGGCCGCGACGAACCCGAACTCGTACCAGAGCGCGCCGGCGGCAGCGGCCAGCCCGGCCGCGAGCAGGGCGGCCGGCGCAGCGGGGGCCAACGCGGCCACCGTGACCGGCACCAAACCGGCGAGGAGTACGCCACCGAGCCAGAAGTGGGTGCGGAACGGCCCGCGCACCAGCAGGTGGCCGGCCGCACGTGCGTTGGCGGTCGTCCTGCCGGCCCCGGCCTCGCCGAGGAGCAGCGCGGCCACGCCCAGCACGCCGCCACCGACGAGCGCAGCCCGGGCGAAGCCGGCGATGGCGTCGAAGCCTCCGGTCGCGGCCGCGGCGGCGAGCAGGCCGGCCGCGCCGAGCACGGTCATCTGGGCCAGCAGGACGAAGAAGACGGCGGGGTTCTGCCATAGGTCGCGCGCCTCGCACTGCGCGAGCAGGAACGCGGTGTAGAGGGACGCCAGCGCCGCCAGCACAACGGTCGGCGCGCCGAGGATCAGCAGCAGCGCTTCGTCCACGCCGAACCAGGTGCCCAGGAACCAGAGCCCCAGCAGGCCGCTGTAGCCGACCAGCACGAAGGCGCCGAGGGCCAGCCAGCTGCGGCGCTGGGGCCGGATGAGGATGGTCCAGAAGCGCTCCGGCCGCTTGAGGTCCCACACGAGCAGCAGCGTGGTCAGGCCGATGAAGGCGAGCGAGGCGAAGGCGGCGGCGAGGCGCAGCTCGCGGCTCACCGCGACGAGGCCCAGGGCAGGGGCGAGGAAGGCCAGCGCCCAGACGCCGGCGCCGATGTTCTTCGTCCACAGGTAGAGCGCCACCTTCCAGCCCCACGGCTCGGGGTGGAAGGCGTCGTACGCCACGCGGGCCCCGCCCCGGCCCGGCCGCGCCTCGGCCTCCAGGGCGGCGATCGCCGCGCTGTGGTCCTTCGCCCCACCCCGGCGCCGCTCGCTCCACATGTAGGCGTCGGCGTGCACGGGTGCCAGCGGGTCCAGGGCGGTCGCCGTGGCGCCCAGGTAGAAGGCGTTCGGCCGGGTCGCCTGCTCCGGCCGTCGCACCGTGGTCCGCCTGCTGGCCACCACCTGCGCGACTCGGCTGCGCGGGTCCTCGAGGTCACCGAAAAGGAGCGACTCGGTGGGGCACACCACCACACAGGCGGGCAGGAGCCCCTGGTCCACGCGGTGGGAGCAGAAGTTGCACTTCTCCGCCACGTGCTCGTGGGGGTCGATGTAGATCGCGTCGTAGGGGCAGGCCTGGAGGCAGGCCTTGCAGCCGATGCAGCGCTCGGTGTCGAAGTCGACGATGCCGTCGGGGCGCTTGAACATCGCCGTGGTGGGGCAGATCTCCACGCACGGCGGCTCCTCGCAGTGGTTGCAGCGCAGGACCGCGATGTCGCGCCGCGTAGCCGGGAAGGTTCCCCGCTCGACGTACTTGACCCATGTACGATTGACGCCGAGGGGAACGTCGTTCTCGGATTTGCAGGCGGTCGTGCAGGCATGGCAACCGATGCAGCTCGTCTGGTCGATGACCCAGGCGTAATTCGCCAAGCCGACCCGCCCTCATTCGCGACGTTTGGACGTTGACACCCGGGACCGCGCCCGAGTATATACAGGCATCGCGATACTGCAATATGCTCGCGCCGCGAAGCCCAGGACGCAGGAGGCTCAGATGACGGACGCTCCGGCTACCGATCGGACCCTCGACTGCAAGGGCCTGCTGTGCCCCATGCCGATCGTCAAGCTTTCCAAGATGGTCAAGGAGATGGCCTCGGGCGAGGTCGTCCTGATGGAGGCCACCGATCCCGGCGCCGTTCCCGACGTCGCGGCCTGGTCGAAGAACACCGGCAACCCGCTGATCGCCCAGGACCAGGAGGGCAAGCTCATGCGCTTCTGGATCCGCAAGGCCTGAACCCCCGACGCGTCCCACCTGTCCACGAGGGTCCCACGTCATGGCGCGTCTCCTCTACGTCCACACGGGCGGCGTCAACACGCCCGAGCGCAGCGCCACCCCGATCTACCTCGCCACGACGGCGGCGGCGATGGACATCGAGGTCGGCATCTACTTCACGGTCAACGGCCCGACGCTCCTCAAGAAGGGCGTGGCGGAGACCCTCATCGTGCCCAAGCACGACGGGCAGGGCGCTCCCCTGCGGCGCTTCATCGACATGGCCCTCGATCTTGGGGTCAAGTTCTACGTCTGCCAGCCCAGCCTGGACCTGCACGGCCTGACCCAGGACGATCTCATCGAGGGCGTCGAGATGATCGGCGGGGCCGCCTTCAACGACATGGCCCTCGAGGCCGACCGGGTCATCTGCTTCTGATGCCGGCGGCCCTGTCGTGACCCTCCAGGCGCGCTACGCCGATGTCCCCGTCGAGACGAAGCAGCGCCTGTTCGACGAGGTCCGCGCCGACATCCGCTTCAAGGACTACCTCTTCGGCTGCTACGAGTGCGGCATCTGCGTCGCGGCCTGCCCCTCGGCCCGCTTCTACGACTTCTCCCCGCGCAAGATCGCCCAGGCCACCGGGCGCGAGGACCTGGGTATGTTCTACGAGCAGCTCAACGACGACATCTGGAACTGCTCGCAGTGCTTCAGCTGCCTGCGCTGCCCGCGCGGCAACAACCCCGGCGGGCTCATCACGATCATGCGCGAGGTGGCTATCAACAACGGCCTGACGTCCGCCCGCCAGGCGCTCGAGGGCTACGGCCGGGTCGTCTACAAGATCATGTCCACCGGTACCCAGGTCTCGCCGGACATGCTCCAGCCCAACGCCTTCCCGGACTGGGGACCCCACGTCCAGGAGATCTCGGACAACCTCGCCCTCTGGCGGCGGGCGCTTCCGCCGGACACGATGCACACGACCTCGACCGCCTGGGAGGTCGACGACAAGACCCTCACCGAGCTCTATCTGATCTGGCACATGACCGGGGTCCTGGACATGATCAAGGAGGTCGACGAGGGCCTCCACATGATCCTCAACGACGTGATGGAAGAGCTGCTCGAAGAAGCCGGCTACTCGACGGACTAGGCGAGCACGAAGGAGTCCTGCGATGCCCATCCCCCTGAACGTCATCGAGGCCCGGCGGGCGCAGCGCGACGAGCGCGGTCCGACGGCGCCCCCGACGGAGGACATCCGCGAGAAGGTCTTCGAGCTCGAGGCGAAGGGCGAGTGGATCGTGCAACGCGTACCCGAGCCGTGGGTCGGGGTGACCACGAAGTACGGCCGCCTCAAGAAGATCCCCGTCGAGCACACCTGGCACCACAAGTCGTGCGGGCAATGCGGCCACATCCCCGGCTACTCGACGGCCATCTACTGGCTCAACCGCGCCCTCGGCTTCGACTACAACGATCCCAAGGACCAGACCTCCTGCACGGCCTGGAACTACTACGCCTCGGCCACCTCGAACGTGGGCGCCCAAGCGGCCGTGGCCATGCGCAACTTCGGCGCGGCGTACGAGAGCGGCTACTTCCCTACCATCCACTGCGGCACCTCCTACGGCCACTACAAGGAGGTGCGCGAGGAGCTCGTCGCGCACGCCGAGCTGCGCGACGAGGTGCGCCGCATCTGCGACAAGCTGGGCAAGCCCTTCGTCATGCCCGAGGAGATCGTCCACTACTCCGAGTGGGTCTACGCCATGCGCCACGAGTTCGCCCAGCGCAAGGTCCTGGACCTCTCGAGCATCGACGTCACCGTCCACCCGGCCTGCCACTATCACAAGCTCGTGGTCGAGGACGCCATCTACGACCCCGACGTGTACGGCGGGCAGCGCACGGCCGTCGTCTCCGCCGTCGTCACGGCGCTCGGGGCGAACGTCAAGGACTACTCGACCTGGTTCGACTGCTGCGGCTTCGGCTTCCGCCACATCCTCGTCCAGCGCGACTTCACGCGCTCCTTCGCCACGCTGCGCAAGATCGAGGTGATGCGCGAGGAGGCCAACCCCGACGTCGTGCTGACCCACGACACCGGTTGCGTCACCACGCTCGATCAGAGCCAGTTCGCGGCCCGCGCCCACGACGTGAAGGTGGGCGTTCCGGTCATGTCCGAGGCCCAGTTCGCGGCGCTCGCCATGGGCGCCCACCCCTATCGCGTCTGCCAGCTGCACTGGCACAACACCGAGTACCGGCCGCTGCTCGAGAAGATGGGCATCGACTGGCGAGAGCGCTGGCGCGAGTTCGAGGACGACCTCGAGCGCCTGCGCAAGGGCGAGAAGCAGTTCCTGACCTGGGAGGACGCCGATGCCTGAGACCGTGCTCGTCGTGGGTGGCGGCCCGGCCGGGCTGGAGGCGGCGCGCACCGTCGCCCAGCTCGGCGGTCGGGCCGTGCTGGTGGAGCGGCGCGACGTGCTGGGCGGCACGCCCGACGAGTCGCACTACGCGGCGCTGACGCCGAACATGGGATCCGCCCAGGAGGCGCTCGACATCCTGCGCGCCGGCGTGCGGGACCCGGCCATCGAGGTCCACCTCGGCGCCCGGCTGAGCGCGTTCGCCGGCTCAGCCGGCGATTTCACGGCGTCCGTGACCGGCGCCGACGGCGCCACGACCGAGGTGCGGGTCGGCGGCGTCGTCGTGGCCACGGGGTTCCAGCACTTCGACCCGGGGCGCGAGACGCAGATGTACGGCTACTACGAGCACGCCGACGTGATCACGCTGCCCGATGCGGAGAAGATGCTCAGCGAGCATCGCTTCGTGCGGCCCTCGACCGGCGAGCCGCCGCGCAACGTGGCCTTCATCCAGTGCGTCGGCTCGCGCGACCGGCGCCTGGGCAACGACTACTGCTCGAAGGTCTGCTGCGGCGTGGCCTCGAAGGAGGCCATCGAGATCCGGCGCCTGCTGCCCGACGCGAAGGTCTACATCTTCTACATCGACATGCGCATGTACGGCTACTGGGAGAACGAGATCTACTGGCCGGCCCAGGAGCAGTACAACGTCAACTACATCCGGGGCATCGTCACCGAGATCGTGGCCAAGGAAGGCCGGCTGCTCATGAAGGGCGAGGACACGACCATGGGCCGCCCGCTCGAGGTGCTCATGGACGTCATCGTCCTCTCGGTGGGCATGGAGCCCAGCCGCGGCACGCGCGAGGTGGCGGCCCTGCTGGGCGTGGAGCAGAACCGCTTCGGCTTCATCGCCACGCCGGGCGAGCCGATGGACCCCGTGGGCACGAGCGTGCCGGGCATCTTCGTGGCCGGCGCCGCCGCCGGGCCGAAGGACCTCGAGGACACCATGGGCATGGCCGGCGCCGCCGCCGCCAAGGCGCTGGCGGCCGCCCGGCAGGCCGCCCTGCGCACGGCGGACGCCGCTTCCCGATGAGCGCAATGGCCTGGCCGGGCGAGGGGTACGCGGTCGATCCGAGCGCGGTCGACGCGCCCAGCGCCGTCGAGTTCATGCGCGAGGCGCTGATCAAGATCGACGAGGCGGACATCGGCGCGGTCAGCGACCTGCTCGCCCGCAAGCGCGAGCTGCTGCTGCCGTTCCTGGCCGAGGCCTCGCTGGCGGAGGGGACGGCGGACGCCGTGCGCCCCATCCTCGCGCGTGTCTTCGCGACGCGACGACGCAGCGACGAGATCCTGCTGGCCGTTGGCGCGCCCGTCGTGGCCAGTGCGATCCGGGACCTGCTCCATGGTGTGAACCCCCTCGACGCCCGCTTCCGCGCCTTCGAGGCGGCGCTGTCGGCCCTCGAGGCGCCTATTCGCCGCGAGCTGGGCGGGGAGTGCCTCCATCACCTCGATCCCGAACGCGGCTGGCTCTGGGCGCGCTGGATGTGGGACCCCGAGACGCGCACCGGCGCGCTGCCGCTAGTGATGGTCGAGGACTTCGACCTCGGCGGGCCCGACGGCGGCGCGATCTACCTGCGCGTCGGGGCGGCTAGCGCGGCCGTGGTCGAAGTGGCCGACGAGCTGGGCTTCGGGCGCATGCGCACCAACCCCTTCGTGGTCGACGTCTACCTCGCCGCCATCTACGGGGTCTACCTCTACACCGTGACCCGCCTGCGCATGACCCAGGAGTTCAACCGCGTCATCCCACAGCTGCCCGACCTCGTGCGACGCCTGCTGGGCGTCTACCGGCTCGACGCGTGAGGCAGCCATGAGCGACCAGCCGCTGATCAAGGTCGACCGCATCCTGGAGAAGGAGCACGCGGTCATCGATGGCATCGATATCTCGGGCCGCTGGAACCGCATGTTCAGCCAGCGCTCGATCACCGAGTACCCCACCGAGGCCATGGACTGGATCACCGGCCTCGACGGCGGGGAGTCGCTGCGCAACTGCTACCAGTGCGGCAAGTGCGTCCCGGTCTGCCCCGTGCAGCACGTGGGCAGCTACGGCCCACGCAAGCTGCACGTGAAGGTGCTGCGCGGCAACAACCTCATCGACGACCCCGACCTCTGGCTGTGCACGACCTGCGGCAACTGCTTCCGAGTCTGCCCCAAGGAGGTCAACCCGCTGCAGATCATGCCCGCCATCCGCGAGCAGGCGGTGCTCCAAGGGAAGGTGCCACCCGAGCTGGCCCAGGCCTTCGAGAACCTGCAGCGCCAGGGCAACCCGCAGGGCGAGTCGCCGCGCAAGCGGGTCGACTGGGTGGCCGAGGCGGGCGTCCCGGTGCCGCTCATCAGCGCGCTGGGGCGGCCGGTGGACGTGCTCTGGTACGTCAGCGACTACACGAGCTACCACCCCCGCGGCAAGGACGCCGCGCGGGCCATGGCGCGCGTGATGACCGCGCTCGGGGTGGACTTCGCGATCCTCGGCCCGGAGGAGCGCAGCGACGGCGACTCGGCCCGCCTCGCCGGTGAGACCGGCCTCTTCGAGCTGCTCGCGGAGCAGAACATCAAGGCCTTCTCCAAGTACGCGTTCCGCCGGCTCGTGGTCATGGACCCGCACGCCTACAACGCCTTCCGCAACCACTACCCGCGCCTGGGCTGGACGGGCGAGGTGCTGCACTACACGCAGTTCCTCGCCGAGCATGTCGAGCGCATCGCCTGGCGCTCCCGCGTGGACGTCGCGGTGACCTACCACGACCCCTGCTACCTCGGGCGCAACAACGGCGAGTACGACGCGCCACGGAAGCTCCTCGCGGCGATCCCCGGCGTGCGCCTCACCGAGATGCCCCACAGCCGGGCCAACGGCTACTGCTGCGGCGGGGGGGGCGGGGGCATGTGGCTCGACGGCTTCGTGGCCGAGCACGTCTCGGAGCGCCTGTCCGAGCGGCGCGTGCGGGAGGCCGTGGCCACGGTGGGCCTCGACGGCAGCGGCGTGCTCTCGGTGGCCTGCCCCTACGAGCCCTCGCGCTTCGAGGACGCGGTGAAGTCCACCGGCAACGACGGCCGCATCGTCGTGCGCGACATCATCGAGCTGATCGACCAGGCGATGCAGCCGATGCCCGCCACAACGGCATGAACGACTACCTGCGGGTCGGCAGCGCCGGGGCGCCGTCCATGACGGGCGACCTCAGGGACGGGAGGGTGGGCGTCCTCTCGGACGTGCATGGCAATGTGCACGCCCTCGAGGCGGTGCTGCGGGATGTCCGAGACCAGGGCTGCGACGCCCTGGTCGTCGCCGGAGACCTCGCTGCCTACGGGCCTGCACCGGTGGAGACGGTCGACCTCCTGCGTGGGCTCGACGCGCTGATCGTCCGGGGCAACACCGATCGCTACCTTGCCGAGGGCGAAGGCTCGTCCCCTCGGGGACGGGACCCCGCTCAGGCCGCCTCGCTGCGCTGGACACGGGAGCTGCTCGGCGAGGAGCGTCTCCGCTTCCTCGGCCAGCTCCCGACCTCGGCGAGCCTTGACGGCTGCCTGGTCGTGCACGCCTCCCCCGAGGACGACGAGCGGG
>JBGPMJ010000091.1:0-8615 GCA_041486935.1 Candidatus Limnocylindria bacterium
GAGGCGGATGTTCGTCGGCGTGCGCGCCGGGCAGACGAGGCCCTCGTCCTCGTAGATCCGCAAGGTTCGCGGATGGACGCTCACGATGCCGGCCGCCACGCTGATGACGTAGACCGGTCGGGTGGGGTCTCGCTGCAGCCGATCGCGCACGGGTGAAGGGTAGAACCTTGTCAATCCCATTGTCAAGGTTGTTGCCGATCCTTCACTCCGGCGGGGGGTTCAGCTCCAACGAATCGACGCGCCAGACCCGCGTGGGTGGCCAGGCGGAGATCGTGCCCGAGAGGTCGAGGCGGACCGCCCGGAGGCGGACCTCGCCCAGCCGCTCCAGGACCTGTGTCTCCTGCGCCGCGGTCGGGAAGAGGCCCAGGAACGACGAGCGCGCCACGACCTGCCGAACGACGAGCACCTCGGCGACGGCGCGCTCGCCAGGGTCGCCGTCGGCACTGTCCACGAGGCGGAACTCGAGGTCGGCGAAAGGGTCGTCGGGGTGAAGGCCGGGGCCCGCTCCGAGCTTCGCGGCCAGCATCACGATGCGGTCGTGGATGATCGCGTCGGCGCGTCGCCACTCGACCGCGAGCGCTGCCGGCCCCGCCGGCTCGAGCAGCAGGCGCTCGCCGTCGTCCGGCTGGTGATCGCGCCAGGCGCCGACGAAACGCTCCAGCGTGGCCGCCGGCGTGGCCGACGCCCCGCCTACGAGCCAGAAGCCGGTGAAGACGACGATCGCGACCGGCAGCAGCGCCAGCAGCAGGATCGCGCCGCCCTGTGCCGCGCCGCCTTCGACGGCCCGGCGGTGCGCGTCGATGGCCTGCGTGGCCCAGGCCGCGAAGAACAGCACCAGCGCGAGGTAGATCGCGCCCGTGGCGTCGCCGCCGAGCCGCGGCAGGCCGGCCCCGGCGAGGAGGACGAGGGCGACCACCTCGGCCGCCACGAGCAGCCAGCCCCGGCGATCGCCCAGCGTGATGTGGCCGAGCCCCCAGCCCAGGAGCGCGATGACGAGGACCCGCGCGGCGGTCGGGCGCGGCAGCGCGGGTGTGAGGGCCGCGGCCGTCAGGACGCCTCGAGCACCGCCGACTCGCCGATGAGCTCGCGGTGGAGCTCTACCTCGCAGTCGGTTCGGGTGATGGCGATGACCTTGTCGCCCACCTGGAATTGCGTTTCCGGGCGGATCGGCTGCGCGACCTCGTCGCGGATGAGCACGAAGAGCGAGCAGCCGTCGGGAAGCGTGATGTCGGCCGGCCGGCGCCCGATGGCCGGGGAGCCCGCCGCGATCTGTGCCTCCAGGACCTCCAGCTCGCCGCCCTCGAGCTGGGCGAGGTGGAGCAGCTCGTGGACCGGGATGTCCTGCTCGATGGCGCCGAGGATCATGCGCGTGGGGCTGATGATGTCGTCCACGCCGAGGTGCCGGAAGAGCTCCTCGTTCTTGGGGTTGTTGACGCGGGCGATCGTGCGCGGCACGTCGAAGTGGTGCTTCGCCATCTGGCAGACGACGAGGTTGTCCTCGTCGTCGCCGGTGACGGCGGCCACGATCGCGGCGCGATTGGCCCCGGCCTCGGCGAGGTGCTTGCCCTCGCAGCCGTCCCGGGCCAGGACGATGCTGCCGACCTCGTCGGCGATCTGGCGGGCGCGACGCGGGTCCTTCTCGAGCAGGACCAGCTCGTGACCGGCGGCCAGCAGCTCCTTGGTCAGGTAGTAGCCGACCTTGCCGCCACCGACGACGATGATGTACACGGCTCAGGCCTCCGTTCCGGCCGCCGGCGATGCCGCCCGCGGGGGATGGTCGCCGCCGGGGTGCTGGCCGGTGACCTGGCTGATGCCCCCCGAGCCCGGCTCCGACGGCAGCCCGGCATGTACGGCCAGGGTATCGACGAGCATCCGCGTGCGGCAGATCGTGGCCACGCCGAGCGTGCTGTAGGCCTCGGCGCGGACCGGGTCGTTGATCTTGGCCACGACGTCCGGGATGCCCAGCGTCTCGGCCGCCAGCTGGGCGGCCAGGATGTTGCGGTTGTCGCCCTCGGTCAGGGCGTAGAACAGGTCGGCGCCCTCGGCACCCGCGCGGCGCAGGACGGCCTCGTCGGTGCCGTCGCCGCGGATGGCCGACCCGGGGAAGTCCGATTCGAGCCGCGAGAAGGCCTCCGTGCTGATGTCGATGACCGTGACGTCGTGGCCGGCGCGGGCGAGGCGCTCGGCGACGCCGGCTCCCACCCGGCCGCAACCGACGATGATGGCGCGCATGCGATCCTCCTAGAGCCGGTCCGAGGCGCCCAGGCCGGCGCCCACGGCGACCCCCGGCTCCCGGCCTCGGGCGACCTGACTGGCGATCGGCTCGCGCACGACGAGCACCGCGCAGGGGGCGTTCTGGAGCACGTAGGGCACGGTCCGCCCGATGGCGAAGTCGCCGCCGAACTTCTTGCGGTAGGGCAGCCCCACGATGACCAGGTCCGCCCCCACGGCGGCGGCCTCGTCCACCAGCGCCGCGCCCACGTCGCGCGCCTGTAGCAGGGAGGTCTCCAAGCGGCAACCGTCGCGCTCGGCCTCCCCCTCGGCCATATCGAGGACGGCCGAGGCGGCCTCGTTGGCGCTGGCGACGTCCTCGGAGAGATCGTGGGTCCAGTCCACCTCGACGACGTGGACGCCCACCAGCTCGGCCTTGGATGGTCGCGCCAGCTCGCAGGCGAGCTTGACCACGAGTGTGTCCGTGGGACCGCCGTTGAGGCCGATGACGACTTTGCGGAAGGGCGTGGGCTGGCTCGTGGGCATCGGCCGGAAGGGTACCACCGGACCGGGCACGGGTCAGCCCGGGTGCTCTCCCGCCGCGCCGCCCTCGTCGCCCGGCGCCGGGCCGGCCGGGGCATGGTGCTCGGTCTCGCTCTCGCGACGGTAAGGGACGGTCGTGACCACCGTGTTGGGCCGGCCCAGGAGGGCTCGCTTCAGGCTGTTCGTGACCTGGTTGTAAAGGACACGGTCCCACCAGTGGCGCGCCACGTACTCCGGCAGCACGACGATGGTGACCAGCTCCGGATCGGTCGTGGTCACGTCGAGGTAGGTCACGAAGGGCCGGATGAGGGAGCGGTACGGCGACTCGACGATGACCATGGGCACGCCCGGCATCTGCCGCTCGAAGCGCTCACGCAGGGTCTCCGCCGCCGCGACGTCGTCGGTCACGTGGACGACGAGCACATCCTTGGAGATCGTGCGACCGAAGTTGACCGCCTGCACCACGGCGCGGTTCATGGCCTGCACCGGGATGACCACGCGCTCCCTGCGATGCGGCGGGCCGATGACGGCGTCGGCACGCACCTCGAGCTCGCGCGCCTGCTGCGCGTACTGGCGCTCGATGAACAGCATCAGCCCGACGAGGATGGGGATGATCACGACCACCAGGAGCGACTCGGGCGCCTTGAAGACGGTGACCACGACGGCCACGACGCCGGTGAGCACCGCCCCGATGGCGTTGAGCGCGAGTCGGTGGCGCCAGCCTCGCGTCCGCTCGCCCAGCCAGTGCCGCACCATGCCCGCCTGGCTGATGGTGAAGCTGATGAAGACGCCGACGGAGTAGAGCGGGATGAGCAGGTGCGTCTCGCCGTGGAAGCCCCAGAGCAGGCCGGCCGAGATGCCGCCGAGCAGCAGGATGCCCAACGTGAAGGCGAGACGGTCGCCGCGGAAGCCGAAGTGGCGCGGCATGAAGCCGTCCTGGGAGAGGATGGCCGCCAGCCGCGGGAAGGCGTTGAACGAGGTGTTGGCGGCGAGGAACAGGATGAGCGCCGTGAAGGTCTGGAAGAGGTAGAAGCCCACCGAATCCCGGCCGTAGATCAGGGCAGCCACCTGCGCGACCACCGTCTCCTTCGCTTTGCCCGTGCTGGGATCGTCGAGGGGCACGATGGCGAAGGAGTCCGCTACGAAGGTGATGCCCACGAAGAGAACCGCCAGCAGGATGGCCATCGCCGTGAGCGTCGCGGCGGCGTTCCTTGGCTCGGGCTTCTTGAAGGCCTGGACGCCGTTGGCGATCGCTTCCGTCCCGGTGAGCGCGACCGAACCGGCGGAGAACGCCTTGAGCAGGACCAGCACGCCCACCGACTCGAGGATGCCGGGACTGCCCGGAGCCGGCGCGAACGCCGTGCCGCCCTCGTGGAGCACCAGGACGCGGTAGACCCCGATGCCGACCATGAGCAGCGCGGAGCCGACGAAGAGGTAGGTCGGGACGGCGAAGATGTTGCCCGACTCGCGCAGGCCGCGCAGGTTGCCCAGCGTGATGAGGCCGACCGCGCTCACGCCGATCAGGACGGCCTCGGGGTGGAGCTGCGGGACCGCCGACACGATCTGTTCCACCGCCGACGAGGTCGAAACCGCCACCGTCATGATGTAGTCGACGAGCAGGGCTGCCGCGGCCACGAGGGCGGCGGCCCGACCGAGGTTCGCCCGCGCCACGGCGTACGCGCCGCCGCCGCCGGGATAGGCGTGGCCGATCTGGCGGTAGCTCGTCGAGACGACGGCCAGCAGGATGGCGATGGCGACCGCGACCTCGAGGCTCACGAAGAGCGCCGCGGCCCCGGCCGCCACGAGGACGCGCAGGATCTCTTCGGTGGCATAGGCGCTGGAGCTGATCGCGTCCGAGCTGAAGATGGCCAGCGCCTTCTTCTTCGAGAGTCGCTCCTCGATCTCCTCCTCGGTGGCCAGGGGACGGCCGACGAGGATCGCCTTGGCCCTCGACCAGATGCGTCCGGCGCCGGTCGGCGGGGTGATCGCGGCCGGCTTGGCGGTCAGCACGCCCCGGCCCGTGTAGCGGAAGTACGGCGCGTGGCGACGCTCGACGCGGATGCGCTCGTCGCCCGGCTTGCGGCCCTTCAGCGGGCGTCGGCCGCCCGTCATATCTCGCCCCGCTGTCCTGCTGGCTGCACCAGCGAACGATACGGCGATTCCATGGCCACAAGGGGCACACCGGCGCGACGGCTCACTGCCCGTACTCGAGTCGCTCCACCAGCCGGGGCGGCAGGCCCACCGCGCGCATGCGGGCCTGCGTGCTGGCGATGTCGTAGGGCACGCGGCGCCATTCCACGGTGGCCGCCTCGGTGTCGAGGATGACCGCCGACGCCCGGGGGTCACCGTCACGCGGCTGGCCCACGCTGCCCGGGTTGAGCAGCGTCCGGCGGCCGTCGAGCTGGAGCTGCGACCCGTCGGAGGGCGCGAGCATCTCGACCAGCCCGTCGTCCTCGCGGAAGACGAGCGGCACGTGGGTATGGCCGATGAAGGCGTGTGCCGTGGTCAAGATGGCGAGGTTGGCGCGGGCAGCTGGGGTGGTGAGGACGTACTCCCAGATCGGGTCGCGCAGGCTGCCGTGAGCGAGCGTGAAGCCGTCCCTCGAGCTCGTTTCCGGCAGCGCAGCGAGCCACCTGCGGGTCCCTTCGCCGATGCGCGTCCCGGTCCACAAGACGGCCGTGCGCGCGTCGGTGTTGAAGGCGCTGGTCTCGAGTTCGCCGATCGCCGCCGCGTCGTGATTGCCGCGGACACCCGTCGCCCCGACGTCGCCCAGGCGGGCCACGACCTCGTCCGGCTGGGGCCCGTAGCCCACGACGTCTCCCAGCTGCCAGACGGCATCGAACGGGGCGAGGGCTTCGAGGACCGCGTCGAGCGCCGGCAGGTTGCCGTGGATGTCCGAGAGGACGGCGATGCGCACGGCCAGAGGGTAGCGCTCAGCCGGCCCGGCCGCGGCGTCGCTCGGCCGGCGAGCGCGGGAAGCGCGCCGGCGCGGGGGCCACGGCACGGACCACGACCAGCCGGTGATCCTCGAGACCCGGCACCCCCACCCGCTCGACGGCCTCCAGCTTGCCGCCGACCGCGGCCAGGACGGGCCCGGCCGCCGCGAACTCGGCGTCGAGCGCTCCGTCGCCCGCGTCGCGCTTCCAGGCCACGAGCAGGCCACCCACCGTGACGAGCGGCAGGGCCAGCTCCACGAGCTCATCCAGGGCGGCCACGGCCCGCGCCGTGACGACGTCCCAGCGGCCGCGGTGTGCCACGTCGGCCGCGAGCGCCTCGGCGCGCGTGGCGAGCACCTCCACCGCGGGCGGCTCGCCGCCCGCTGCGCGCATGGTCGCCCCGGCGGCCCGCCCGGCGACCTCGAGGAAGCGCGCCTTCTTGACGACCGATTCCACGAGCGCGAGTCGTCCGGCCGGGAGGGCCAGGCCGAGCGGAAGGCCGGGGTAACCGCCGCCGCTCCCGAGGTCGAGGAGCGTCGGTCGCCCAGGCGCGCCGGCGGCGCGCAGGAGCGGCAGGGCGCTCAGGGAATCGGCGACGTGCTCGACCGCGACGGCCGCCGGGACACGGATGGCGGTGAGGTTGATGGCGGCGTTCCAGGCCATGAGGAGCCGTACGTGGGCGTCGATGCCCGCCCGCGCCGCCGGATCGAGGACGAGGCCCGCCGTGGCGAGGGCACGGTCCAGGGCGGTCGCGTACGTGACGTCCAGGGGGGGACAGGCATCGGGATCGCTGGGGAGCGGGGGGCGCTCGGGCGAGATCGGCCGGACGCGCGTCGAGGGCGGACCGACCCAGGCGGACGGGCCCTCCTCAGGCATCGAGTCCCGCGCCGCGTACGGCTTCCGCCCCCGACGTGGAGACGCTTCTCGCACCCTCGACCTTTCAGTCTTCCGCCGCCCATCCGGTCCGTCGGCCGGGTCTCCCCGGTCGCCTCGCGGGCCACGTTACCCTACTCGGCCCAGACGCCAGCGTCCCGGCGTCACTAGGTGCCGGGCGAATCTGGTCGGGCTCCGGAGCCGCGTCAACCGGGTTATCCACGAGCTTCTCCACCATCGCCGAATTGGTGGATAACCCGCCCGCAGACACCCGCGGTGTGTGGATGGGGCGGGTCGGCGTCCTCAGTCGGCGACGGCGAGCGCGCCATCCACACCGCGCAGGCGGCGTGTGTTCAGGGTGGCCAGGCCGCGACCGGCGGGCGCGAGCGACAGCCTGGCGACGGCCGGCTGGGAGGCCGCCGCGATCGGCCATGGCGTCGCGGGCGGCGCGGGAGCGGAAAGCTGCGCCGTCTCGCGCTCGAGCGCCCGGGTGAGGACGGCCGTGACCTCCTGCTCCGTGACGGTCGGCCCGCAGGGCAGGGCGAGCACGAACGACGAGCCACGTCCCTCGACGGAGGCGACATCGAGATCCCCACCCATCGTCCGGGCGAGCTCTCGCGCGATGGCCAGTCCCAGGCCGGTGCCCACGATGCCCGCCGCGCCCGGGGTGCGGGTGAAGCGGTCGAAGATCCGGACGTGGTCCTCGGGGGCGATGCCGGTCCCGTCATCGCGGACCATGACGAGGGCCACGAGCCCCTCGAAGGCGGCCTCCAGCCGGACGTGCCCACCCTCGGGCGTGAACTTCAGGGCATTGCCGGCGAGGTTCACCAGGACCTGTGTCACGCGCCGCCGGTCGGCCCATGCGGTCCGCAGCCGCGACCCGAAGCGGCCCTCGAGGGTGATGCGTCGGGCGAGTGCCTGGGGGTGCAAGGTTTCCACGACCGCCTGGCCGGCCTCGGCCAGGGAGAAAGCGGCCGGCTCCAGCTCGATGCTGCCGGCCTCCAGCCGGCTCATCTCGAGCAGGTCGGTCACGAGATCGGTCATATCCGCGACGAGGCCGCGCCCGCGGGCCAGGAACTCGCGGCGCACCTCCTCGTCGTCGACGCGCTCGTCGAGGATGAGGTCGAGGTAACCGGCCAGCGAGGTGAGCGGCGTGCGCAGCTCGTGGGCCACTGTGCTGACGAAGGAGCCCCGGTGCGTGTCGCGTGCACGCAGCGCGACCAGCTCGCGCTCCTCGATGACCTGCGTCGTGACGAGGGCCAGCGCCACGGCGGCGTGCCGGGCGAGGGCCAGCGGCAGCCGCTGGTCGGCGGCGGCCGCGGCCCTGCCCCCCCGGAACGCGAATCCGAGGAACGTGCCGCCGCTGCCGGGAACCGGTCGCAGGGCGCAGATGGGTCGCGGCAGCGGCCGGCGTGCACTGCGCCGTGCGCGAGCCACGAGCGTGGCGACGGTCGCCGGCCCGGACGCGGCGCGAGACGCTCTGGTGCGCGGCGTGTGGGCGTCGAGCCAGGCGGCGAGCCCTTCGGCCTCGAGGCGCGACGCGGGGTCGTCTGCGGAGGCGACGGCGATGCGGCGCTCCGGCCGCTCGGTGAGGACGGCGGCACGCTCGGCACCCACCGTGCGCGCCAGCAGCTCGAGCAGGTCGGCGAGACGCTCCTCCGCGGTGCGGTCCGCGGCCAGCGCGTCGAGGGAGCGGGCCAGAAGGCGCGCCCCATCGACGGCCAGACGGTCGGTCTCGCGGCGAACGGCGACTCGTCGCTCCGGGAACGGCGGCGGCGCGGGCACGTGGGGAGTGGCGATCCGGGCGGGCGGGCGGGTCACTGCGGTCCCATCGTCGACGCCGAGGATGCCGCTGACCATCACCCGACCGGTGGGCCAGCGCACCGGAAGGTACCAGCGCCGGTGAGTCCGCGCACCGGCGCAGCGGCGTCAGTCCGCGGCAGTCCGGGCGGTGCGGATGGGCCGGCCCATGGAGCGGCGCACCACGTCCATCACTTCCTCGGTGTAGGCGGCGGCGTCCCCGCTCTCGACCGCGTGGCGCAGGCAGCCGGC
>JBGPMJ010000092.1:0-8516 GCA_041486935.1 Candidatus Limnocylindria bacterium
CGTCCGATGGGTCGGATCGCACGGCCTCCTCGGCATACGCGAGGCAGCGCTCGAGACGTGGCACCAGCGGATCCGCCTCCCGGACCTTGCGCTGCTCGGCGATGCGCTGGAACCAGACCCAGTGGTCACCGACCTTGGCGTACGCGACCGCGCTCGGGCCGCGCCGCCCGACCCTGACCGGGTCCGGCACGCGCTCGATGAGCCCCCAGCCCTCGCACTCGGCGAGGGCCAGGCTGGCGGCGCGATGCGAAAGCCCAAGCGCCTGGCGCACCTCGCGCTCGGTCAGCGGGCCCGTGTTGGCCAGGACGTAGCCGTGGACGCGGGCCACCGACGGCGGCACGCCCCAGGCGGCGCCCATCTCGCCCCAGGCGTCGGCGAAGGCGAGCCGGATCTCCTCGGCGGAGGAGCGGGTCGGGGTCGGCTCACGCGCGAGGACGGCCATCGCCCCTGACGATAGCAGGGCTGGAGGTGGCTATGGTCGCGTCAGGTAGCGCCAGGCGCCCCACGTGCCGAGACCGTCGCGGGCCCTGACCGCGACCTTCACCCGCGCCCTCCCCGATGCTTTGATGGCGAACCGCGTCTTGCTCGTCATGGTCAGGCCCTGCCACGCGCCGCCGTTGATCCGGTACCGCACCTGGTAGACGTCGACGCCGCTGGGATCCTTCGCGGCGTATGTCGTGATCCAGCGGGCGGCGCTGGCCGACCACGAGAGCTTCAGCGACGAGACGACGGGACCCGTCGTGTCGATGCGGGCCTGGACGGAGGCGATCACGGAGCGACCGTCGATGCCGTCGCGGATCTGGATGCGAACGGTGCGCATGCCGTCGGCGCCGGCCGCAAGCTCCCAGGGGATCGTGGCCGCGATCGGCTGCCAGTCGCCGAAGTCCGCGGTCTCGTTGGCCAGGCGCATCTCGGTGGCGGCGCTGACGCCGTCCACCCAGGAGAGCGTGATGCTGACGCTCGAGCCCTTGGTCAGGTCGGGGGTGCTGGTCACGGCCGTGATGCGTGGCGGAGCGAAGCTGCGCGCGATCGCCTCCCAGAAGCCCACCTGGCCCCGGTCGTAGTCGAGCGCCCAGATGCCGGCGCCCGCTAGCCCATCGGAGACAACCAGCGCGTACTTCGCCGACAGGCTGCGGGGTGAGTCGTAGTAGGTCTGCGTCCAGGCGCCGGTCACCGGGTCGGCCACCGCGAACCACTCCGTCGCCTCGACCTCGTCGTACCCGACGATCCAGGATGTCACGGGCGGAACGGTCGACACGGGCGGATCGGCCGACGGGGACGGACCAGGCGACGCTGACGGGTCGGGTGTAGGGGAGGGCTCGGCCGACGGGGACGGTCCGGCCGGCGTCGGCGGCGTGATGCTCGCGGCGTAGATACTCGATCCCCCACCCCGCGCCGTGTCGCGCGCCGCGTGAAGGTCGCCGCTGAGGGTCGGCCACCGTCTGCCGTAGTAGGGGAGGCCCAGGATGAGCCGGTCGAAGGCGATGCCGCGCGCCGCGTAGAGGCCGAGTGTGGCCGTCAGCGACAGGCCGCCGTCGGTGCGCTGCAGCGGAGCGATGCCGCCGACCGGATCGGCGCCCGATGTCCGGTAGTTGTAGCCCATGATGAAGACGCGGTCCGCACCCTGGGCCAGGGCATAGTCCGCCATTCGTGCCCCCGACGCGTTCGCGTTCGTGGCGACCGTGATCCGTGCCAGCGGGTTGCTTGCGCGCGCCGCCTCGCCCAAGCCGCGCACGAAGGTCGCATAGCCGGTGAAGTCGTCGCTCTGGATCCCCTCCACATCGAGGTTCGCCCCGTCTGCGCCGAGCATCGCCATCAGGGCCACCGCGTCGGCGATCGCCCGCGCCTGTGCCGTGGCGTCGTTGAAGAAGGCGTCGTTCCTGGCGAAGCCGAAGGACGTGAACGTGATGTCGACGCGCGTCCCGACGGCGTGAGCGCGCTCGATGATCGTGCCCGCGCGGCTGCCCACGATCATGCGGTAGCCGGGTGCGTCGGTCTCGATCGAGCCGTCCGCCCGGAAACCGACCGAGAAGAGCGCGATCGTCGAGAGCAGCTCGTAGCGCAGGTAGGAGTCGGTCTCGTCGTCGACACGCCAGTACGGGAGGAAACCGTAGACCTCGCCGGAGAGGCGGTGGCTCAGCTGCTCCGCCGACAGTGGCGCGGAGGCGGCCGCCGAGCGGCCAGGTCCGGTGGGCACGCCGCTGACGGTGAGCGCGATCACGACGGCGAGCGCCGCCACGGCCGCTCGAGGCGCCGGCCGACGCAGGGCGAAGCGGGTCGTGTGGGGCTCGTTCGGCATGCGGGCGACTCCCACCGGCGGCTGCTGTCGCCGGCCAGTGTCGCCGCTTACGGCCGAGCCTGCAAACGGTCGATGGTCGTGGACGACAACAGGCAGGAAGTAGCGAGTTTCTTCGCGGTCGCTCGCGGTGTACCTTCCACGCATGCCTGATGCGTCGCCAACCTTGATCTGCGCCGCCTGTGGGGCCGAGAACCGCGCCGACCGGCATTTCTGCCGGCAGTGCGGCTCGACGCTGGCGAACGCGTGCGGCGTGTGCGGAGCGGCCAACGAGGCCGGCGATCGCTTCTGCGGCAGCTGTGGCACGACCCTCCTGGAGCCCGATGTGGCGGGCGCGGCGCCGGCTGTCTCGACCTCGCCGACGACCGAACGGCGCCTCGTCTCGGTCCTTTTCCTCGACCTCGTGGGCTTCACGGCTCAGTCGGAGGCACGCGACCCCGAGGAAGTCCAGGGCCTCCAGCGGCGCTACTTCGACCTGGCTCGGGATGTCATCGGTCGCTACGGCGGCACGGTCGAGAAGTTCATCGGCGATGCCGTGATGGCCGTCTGGGGCACGCCGGTCGCCCACGAGGATGACGCCGAGCGCGCGGTACGGGCCGCGCTGGATCTCGTCGACGACGTGGAGCGCATGGACACCGGCGACCCGAGTCTCCGACTCCAGGCCCGCGGCGCGGTGATGACCGGCGAGACCGCGGTCAACCTGGGCGCCACCGGCCAGGGCATGGTCAGCGGCGATCTCGTCAACACGGCCGCCCGCCTCCAAGGTGTCGCCGAGGCTCGATCCGTGCTCGTCGGCGAGGCCACGCGCCGCGCCACGGAGGCGGCCGTCGCGTATGAGCCGGCCGGCGAGCAGGACCTCAAGGGGAAGCGCGCTGGCGTCGAGGCATGGCGTGCCATCGCGATCCTCGCAGGCCGCGGCGGAGCAGGTCGCGCCGAGGTGCTGGAGCCGCCCTTCGTGGGCCGCGAGAGCGAGTTCCACCTCCTCAAGGAACTGCTCCAGGCCACTGGTCGCGAGCGCCGGGCACGCCTGGTCTCGATCACGGGCATCGCCGGCATCGGCAAGAGCCGGCTGGCCTGGGAGCTGGAGAAGTACATCGACGGCATCGCCGAGGACGTCTACTGGCACCAGGGTCGGTCGCCCGCCTATGGCGAGGGCGTCGCCTTTTGGGCGCTGGGCGAGATGGTCCGCGGCCGCGCCGGCATTGCCGAGACCGATCCCCCGCCGGCGGCACGCGAACGACTCGACGCCGCGCTCGTGGACTATGTGCCCGAGGGTGACGAGCGTCGCTGGCTCGGGCCTCGGCTGGCGGCCCTGCTCGGGCTCGAGAAGATGCCCTCCACTGAGCGTGCCGACCTCTTCGCCGCGTGGCGGACCTTCTTCGAGCGAGTATCCGACCGGGGCACGACGGTGATGGTCTTCGAGGACCTGCAATGGGCCGACCAGGGCCTCTTCGACTTCATCGAGTCACTGCTCGAGTGGTCGCGCGCGCATCCCATCCTCATCGTGACGCTCGCCCGCCCGGAGGTGATGGAGCGCCGCCCGACTTGGGGCGCCGGGCAGCGGAACTTCACCGCCCTCCACCTCGAGCCGTTGTCGGACGCGACCATCCGCGAACTGCTGGCGGGACTGGCGCCCGGCATCCCGGACGCGCTGGTGGCCCGGATCGCGGCGCGCGCGGAAGGCGTGCCCCTCTACGCGGTGGAGACGGTGCGCATGCTCGTCGGCGAGGGTCGGCTGATCGCCGATCCCGCGGGCGGCTACCGGGTCGTCGGCGACGTCGCGACCCTCGACGTGCCGGACACGCTGCGCGGGCTCATCGCCGCCCGGCTCGACGCGCTCGAACCGGCCGACCGAGCGCTCGTCCAGGACGCTTCGATCCTCGGGCTGTCGTTCACGACTGCCGGGTTGGCGGCGATCAGCGGCGCCAACGCGGCCGTCATCGAAGGGCGCATGGGTGGGTTGGTGCGGCGCGAGGTCGTTCGCCTGGACGTCGATCCGCGCTCGCCGGAGCGCGGCCAGTACGCCTTTGTCCAGGGCCTGCTCCAAGAGGTGGCGTACAGCACCCTGGCGCGACCCGAACGGCGCGCCCGTCACCTTGCCGCGGTGCGCTACTACGAGGCGACCGGCAGCGAGGAGATCGCCGCCATCGTGGCCGATCACTATCTGCTCGCCTACCGCGCCACACCCCCCGGCGCGGAGGCGGACGCGCTGGCCGCGCAAGCACGCCTGGCCCTGCGCGCGGCGGGCGAGCGCGCGGCGGCCCTGCACTCCCACGTCCAGGCCATCGGGTTCTTCGATCGGGCGCTGGAGGTGACGGTCGATCCCGTCGAGCGGGCGCAACTCCACGAGCGGGCCGGCGAGGCGGCACGGGCCGGCGCCGACTACGAGGATGGCGAACGGCATTTGGGCGATGCCATCTCTGCGTACCGTGCGGCGGGCGACTTATCAAGTCTCGCCCGTACCGCCGCTGCTCTCGGTCGGATCATGCATGCCCAGACTTCCGTTGAGCGCGCGATCGCGCTGCTGGAGGCGACGCTGCTCGAGGTCACGGGGCTGGGTGACGACGAGGGCCTGGCGGCGTTCCTCGCCGAGCTGGCACGCGCGTACATGTTCGTGAGGCGGACCGAGGACGGCCTGAACATGATCGATCGGGGTTTGGATATGGCCGAGCGCATGGAGCTCATCTCGGTCATCGCGGACGCGCTCATCACCAAGGGCAATCTGCTGGTCGATGCCAGTCGGCTGCGCGAGGCGACAGCCCTCCAGCGGGGAGCGGCTGCCCTGGCCCAAGCCAACGGACTGCCCGTCATCCAACTCCGTGCCCTGAACAACCTGATGGTTCGCCTCTACGTGGAGGACCCACGGGAGATGTGGTCCGTCATACTCGAATGCCTGGAATTGGCCCGAAGGGTCGGCGATCGGGAGTGGCTGCTGGGTAGCGTCGAATGGGCGGCGAGCTTCGCCATCGGCCTTGGGCGTTGGGACGAAGCACTCGCCCTGCTCGACGAGTCCGACCGACCGGATCTGCCGGCGGTCAACCGGGTCGCATTCGCGACGACGCGGCTGGCGATCTGGGCGTATCGAGGGGATGTCGGAGCGGCCGAGGCCATGCTCGATCAGGTCGAGCCGCTGCGGGCCTTGATGGGACGCGAAGAAGACGCCGCGTTCCCGCACTTCGACAGGGCCACCATCGCCTGGTGTCGCGGCGACTACGCGCGTTCCCTCGCGGAGGCCCTGGAGGGCGTTTCTGTGGCGAAGTCCGTGGAGTTCTGGGGCGCCTGGGGGGCGTCGCCGGCGGCCTTCGCCCTACGGGACGTGGCGGCAGCCCGGAAAGTCGTCAGCATCGCGAACGGGGCCGCAGATCGAGGACGGTACGTCGCCGCGCAGCGCCGGTACATGCACGGAGGGCTGGCGATCCTGGAAGGACGCGTCGACGGTGGGGTCCGCGACATCCTCGAGGCGGCCCGATACATCCGTGAATGCGATGCTCGCTTCGACCTCGCCCAGGTCCTGCTTGGCCTGGTCCTCCTCGCGCCGCCGGATCATCCAGCAGTGCCGGAGGCAGCCACGGAAGCCCGGGCGATCATCGACGAACTCGGTGCGCGTGCCCTGGGCGACCTCCTCGACCGCGTGGCGCCGTCCGCGGTATCCGTTCCCGCCGCGTCGTGACGGGTGACCTCCGCGTCGTCCCCCTGACGCCCGAGCGCCGGCCGGACCTCGAGGCGCTCTTCGGTGGCTCCGGCGCCTCGTACGGCTGCTGGTGCATGTTCTTCCGACGCTCGAGCACGGAGATGGCCGGGGCGAAGGCCGCCGACAACCGGGCTGCCCTTCGGACGCTCGCGGCCACGGACCCCGCGCCGGGCCTGATCGCCTACGACGGCGACGTGCCCGTGGGCTGGGCGGGGCTCGGCCCGCGCTCAGGCTTCGAACGGCTCGTCCGCTCGCGGTTCCTCGCCCCGGTCGACGACCTGCCGGCCTGGTCGGTGGTCTGCTTCTTCGTTTCGCGGCGCCGGCGCGGGCAAGGGGTCGCCCGGGCGCTGCTCGATGGCGCCGTGGCCTACGCCCGCGAGCATGGCGCACCTGCCGTCGAGGGCTACGCCCGCGATCCCGGCGATCGGCGGCTGAGCGCCGACGGCGCGTACACTGGGACCGTCTCGATCTTCCGTGCCGCAGGCTTCCACGAGGCCGCTCGTGCCCAGCCGCCCGGCGGCGGTCCGCCCCGTGTCACGATGCGCCTGGAGCTCGCCGCCACTTGATCCACCAACCCACGTCGAACGAGTGATGACCCAGCCTCGACCCCATCGCCGCACCCTGGCCCTCGCGGGCGTGATCGCGATCGCGTCCTGCGCCGCCGTCTTCGCGGCAGCCGGCGCCATCGCTGCCCCGGCGCCACGACTGTCGCGCGAGGCCCTGGCGCCCGACGTACTTGCGCTGGCGCCATCCCCGCCCTCGGTCGCTCTCGATCCCGCGGCCTGGACCTGGCCAGCGGTCTCCGCCGATCGGCTCGGACCGCCTCCGGCCCGGCTGATCCTCGATCCGCCGCCCGTCTTCGACGGGGCCTTCTCGATGAACCTGTACCAGCGGGGCGACTTCATCTCCGAACAGACCAAGTACTACTGCGTGCCCGCGGCGATGCAGACGATGATGAACATCATGTCGCCCGGCGCCGACCTGACGCGGGCGACCCAGGACCGCCTCTACGGGCTGGCACGGAAGCTCTCCCCGAAGACCCTGGTCGGGAAGGGCGCCGAACCCGAGGGCTGGGCGCGTGGTCTGGAGCAGCTCGGCTTCGGGGCCTTCACGGTCGACGTGCAACGCACCCGCGCCGCGGCGATCAAGGCCGCCGCCAAGGCCCTCCGCCTGACCGGCCGGCCGGTGGGTCTGCTCGTCTGGCGAGGCGCCCATTCGTGGGTCATGTCCGGCTTCCGGGCCACCGCCGACCCGGCCGTGACCAACGACTTCACGGTCACCCACGTCGACATCGAGGACGTCTGGTATCCGCTCGTCAGCTCGATCTGGGGCACTTCCCGGCCCCCGAACGCCATCGTGCCGGTCAAGGCCCTCCCCGAGGACTACCTCCCCTGGCGCCGACCCACGCACCGCTACCCTGACAAGGACGGCCAGTTCGTGCTGGTCGTCCCGGTCACCGCGGGCATCGGAGCCGCTCCGACGCGCTGACGGGCTGATGTCTCTATCGGCATCGACGCAGACAGGGGACGGTGGCGCGACCCAGTGACGGCCGCGCGCGTTGTTCCTGGAACACCAAACGGCGGCAAAGGGGCCCGCGCGCGGGCTCCGGACCACCCGACCACCCGATCCGCACCGCTCGATGCGGCCACCCGAGCGTGGCCGGCACCCGGTCGGGCCCCCGATCCCGCTCGGACGGCCCCGATCCGTGCCCGGCACGCGCCCTGAATCGTCGTTTGGTGTTTGGTGCGCAACGCACATCGGCCGGACGGGGACAGGCCGGACGGGTAGTGCATCAGTTTCAGCGCGCCGGTGGTGTCTCAGTTTGGCGGCCCGGGTATCGTTCCTTGGAGAGGCCTGACCAACGATTGCATGAGGCGCTAACACATGGATGAGTTAGTCAAGGTAGTAGTCACGGTCCCAGAACAGGACGCGAACAAGCTTCGTCAAGCAATCGGCGAGGCTAACGGCGGTCAGGTCGGCAACTACATTCACGTGAGCTTCTCGGGCAAGGGTGTTGGTAGGTTCTTACCGACCGAAGGTGCACATCCTGCGATTGGTGAAGTTGGCAAGCCCGAGCAGGTTCTTGAGGAGCGCATCGAGGTTACCTGCGAACGTAAACAACTCGAGGCGGTACTAAAGGCGATTCGAGACACACATCCCTATGAAGAGCCAGCCCTTGACGTGTACCCACTGTTGAGAGTAGAGGCGAAATAGATCCATACTCGTATGGCTAGTGCCCTCTAGTCCCCCTCCCTCCGATGCCCTCAAACTGACCCACTACCGCCGGACTGGGTCGCTTGACACCTTTCCCGGCCCGCTCCCATACTCCGCGCCTACAACCGAATATCGGGCGATGAACGGGACGAGTACCCGTCGTTCCCTCGGAGCAGAGAGCCGGCGGCTGGTGGAAGCCGGTGCGAGGACGATGGCGAATGGACCCGGGAGCCCCCGGACCGAACGGCCGCGCAGGCGGCGCCAGTAGGCTCCGGCGCAGGGCGCCAGCGTTATCACGGCAGCACCGATCGACCC
>JBGPMJ010000093.1:0-8511 GCA_041486935.1 Candidatus Limnocylindria bacterium
CTCCACGCCTTCGTTGGCGGGCCGGAGGAGGCCGACGTACGGCGGGTCGAGCGCGAGGAGGATGTGCAGATCACCGTCCTCCTCGGTGCGGATGGCCTCCACCGTGCCGCTGACCCGGACGCAGGCGACGACGACCTCCAAGCGCGCGGGGTGATAGACATAGGCGTCCTGGTCGGTGGGCCGACAGGGCGCGACAGCGGTCGTGGGTCCGGCCGAAGGGGGCGAAGGCCCAAGGCTTCCCGCAGCCGAGGGCAGGTTCGTTGCCGTCGGCGCTGGCGTGGACCCGCCTCCCGACCGATCCCCCGCTCCCCGACCGATGAGCAGCAGCGCCATCAGCAGGGCGCCGAGCACCCAGAAGATGCGCCATCTGGTCGCCCGCGTCATCGCGAAACCTGCACCACCTCAGCCGACCACCCGTCCGAGCACGCGAGGGCCCCTCGACTGACCGCCGAGCGGCCCTCCTGATTCGGCCCGTACCCTAACGCGTACCCTAACCACCCTGCGCTGCGCTGCGTTGCACATCATCGAGCCGATGTTCGAGTACCCGAGCACGTTTGAGACGACGCCCAGCTCCTCGCCCGACTCTAGGCCGAGCTCGACGGTCCCGGTGCCGGTGGCCACGCGGCCACAAGTCGCAGCTAAGCGCGGCCTCGTATCGTTCCGGCGAGATCGTGGAGGATCGCGTTGAGTGTCGACGCCGGGTCAGCCTTGTACGCTCTTCGGTCGAGGTCTATGCAGGTGGAGCAAGGTGGTGTCAAGATGCTCGAACGAGCCGCCTCGACAATGCGCAGCCGTTCGTCACCAGACCAGGGACCAACGGGGGATGACACCTGTAGGGATCCGGTCGTCATCGTCGAGGGTGTGAGCGACAGGAGGCAACGGATGCACGGGAGCAGGCCCGCGGAGGGGAAGGGCGCGCGCGTCCCGCAGACCGCCCCCGAGAGCAAGTCAGTTTCAGCAGCGGTCTGGACGTACCTCGAATCCATCCCGGGGTTCAATGAGGATCTGCGCCAAGCCGAAGAGGACCTCGCCGCCGGGCGCGGAGTCGAGCTCAAGATCGGTGCGCGCCCGAGTCGTTCTCAGCCCCCGCGCTGAGGAGACGAGGACCGGTCTCCCCATCCCAACCAGACGCGCCGTCAACGCAGCGCTTCGGCGCATCGCCGCGCAGGCTGATTGGGGGGCCTCGCCGACTCGCTTCCTCTCACCCGCCAACTCACCGAACTCTGGCCTGATCGCTGATCTGAGCGTCGGCGGTTATGCCATCGTCTACCGGGTGAAGCAGCGAGAGGGAGTTGTGTGGGTCGAGGACATTCGACCCATCTTCCTCGGCTGAAGACGGCTCCGGCGAATGCAGTCGCCCCGACCGCCTCAACCGACCGCCCGGGGCTCGACCGGCGCGGACAGCGCTGCGGGTCCGGCCACCGGGGCACGCGCCTCCCACTTCGCCAGGCCGGCGTCCAGCCGGGCCAGCAGCGGCGGCGACCCCAGGCGCGTGAAGATGGCGCGCGCCTCGTCGGCGGCCGCGCGCGCCTCGGGCTCCCGAGGCCCGACCAGCGTCGCGACGTCGAGCAGGCAGAGCCCGAGCATGAAGGGCACGTCCATGTCGCGCCACCGGCGGATGGCGTCGCGATAGGCGGCCATCGCCGCGTCGCGCTCGCCGAGGAGGGCTTGGAGGCCGGCCCGCAGCGTCTGGCGGGTGACGGCCACGACGCGACCGCGGTCGGGACGCGCCTCGTACAGTTCCAGCGCCATACGGACGCGCGCTGGGTCGCCGAGCCATAGGGCGGCGCGTGTCGCCCACTCCGCGCTGGCCAGGGCGGGCTCGTAACCGAGCGCGACGCCGGCCATGCCGCTCTCGTAGGCATCCGCCAGCCGTCCCGCGACCGTGGCCACGAAGCAGTCGTCGAACCGGCCCCAACCGGCGGCCCGAGGGTCGTCCATCGTGGCGCGCAGGGGCGCGACTGCGGCGAGCCTTGCGTCCGCCTGATCGATCTCTCCGCGCAGTGCGTGGAGCATCGCGGCGTTCTCGCCGTACCCGACGGCGAGCGGAGCGGGAAGCTCGGTGCCCTCGATGTCGGCCAGGACACGGCTCCCCTCGTCCCATTCTCCGACGAAGGTCGCGAAGCCGCAGACGCCCGCCAGGAACTGGAGCATCCAGCCCCGATCGCCGCGTCGCTGGGCGGCCTCGGCACCCGCGCGCGCCACCTCGAGCCCCGCGCGGAGGTCCTCGTTGAACAGCCCGGAGGAAAGGTTGTTGAGCGCACGCAGCTGCGAATCGATGAGACCGTGCGCCTCGGCCATGGGGAGCACGCCGCGCAGGATGGCGGTCGGCTCATACAGCCGACCCATGTAACTGAGCGCAAGGGCTCGGTTGATCAACGCCTCTGCGATGACGGGCATCAGCTCGAGCGGTTCGGCCAGTGCCAGCGCCCTCTCGGCCGTCGCCAGCGCGCGGGGGTCCCGAGCATTCCCGTAGGCTCGCGAAAGCTCCGCGATGAGGCGGATTACGTCGGGTTCCGTCTCGAGACCGGCCGTATCGGCCGCCGCCGCTTCGAGCACCGCCACGGCGGCGACGGGCTGAAATTTGGAGTGGAGGGTCGTCGACAGGGCGGTCGACGTGCGGGCCACGCCGATCCGATCCCCCTGTTCCCGGTACCAGGCGATCGCCTCCTCAAGGTAGCGCTTCGCAGTCTCGGGATCGGCCGCCTTCTCCGCAGCATCGGCGGCCCGCTCCCAGAGGCTGGCACGCTCGGCGGCATCCTCGGTGATCTCGAGCGCCTGGCGCAGGAAGGCCAGCGCCTGCCCATTGGAGCCGAGCGCCGCGGCCCGCTCCGCGGCGCCCTTGAGCGCGAGCCTGGCCTGGCCGGCGAGCGCGTCCGCCTCGGGCCCCGGCGGGGCGTTGTCATGCGCGGCCACGAACTGCCCGGCCAGGGCGCCGGCCAGCTCGTCGTCGCCGAGCGACTCGAACCAGCGCGCGGCGGCGAGGTGGCGGGCCTTCCGGTCGGCCTTGGCGAGCATGTTGTATGCGACCTCCCGAATGAGCGACTGGACGAAGCCGTACTGGCCGCGCTCGGGGGAACGGGGGTCGGCGTCGACGGTGAGCAGCTCCCGGCGCGCCAGCGCCCGGAGCCGGGGCTCGAGCGCCTCGGGCTCGATGCCGCTGACGGCGGCGAGCCCGGCGATGGTGAAGCTTTGACCGAGGACGGCGGCATCCTGGAGGAGGCCACGGTCGGCCGGGTCGAGGCCGTCCAGGCGCGCCGCGATGAGCGCGGTCAGCGTCTCGGGGATGGCCAGGCTGCTGAGGTCCCCGACGGGATGGTAGGCGCCGCCCTCTTCCTTGAGCCGCCCCTCGGCGACGAGCATCCGCACCGTCTCGACCGCGTAGAGGGGGACGCCGTCGGCGCGCGCGACGATCGCCCTGGCCACGGATGCGCTGAGGCCGGGCACGAGCCCGGCGAGGAGTTGCCGCATCGCCGGCTCGGGCAGGGGCTCGAGCGCCAGGGCCACGAAGTTACGACGCCCGGCACCCCAGTCCGACCGGCGCTCGAGCAGCTCGGGCCGGGCCAGCGTGAGGACGAAGATGGGCAGGCCCTTCGTCCATTCGAGCAGGTGATCGATGAAGTCGAGCAGGCCGGCATCGGCCCACTGGAGATCCTCGAAGAGCAGGACGGTGGTCCCCTGGGCGGCGATCCGCTCGAAGAAGGTGCGCCACGCCGCGAACAGCTCGTCCCGGCCGCCAGACGGCGTGTCCCCCGACCCGAGCAGGGCGAGGAGCGCGGCCTCGATCCAACGCCGCTCCCCCTCGTCCGGCACCCAGCGAACGACGGCCACGTTGACCTTCCTCCGGGTGGTGGCGTCATCGTCCCCCTCGAGCAGTCCGCAGCGTCGGCGGACCATCTCCCCGAGCGCCCAGAAGGTGATCCCCTGGCCGTAGGCTGGCGAACGGCCGCTGTGCCACCAGGTGTCTTCGACGAGCCCGCCGATGTATTTGAGGAATTCCCAGGCAAGACGGCTCTTGCCGATCCCGGCTGGACCCATGACCGAGACGAGGCGCGGCCGCTGGTCCCGTGCTGTCGCGTGGAAGAGGTCCTTGAGCAGGCGGAGCTCGTCATCGCGGCCGACGAAGGGCGCCTCGAGTCCTTCGGCTCGGTTCAGCCCGCCGATCTCGGCGACGACCCGGAGCGCGCGAAACGCCGGGATGGGCGCCGCCTTCCCTTTCAGCGTCTGCTCGCCCGCAGGCTCGAAAGCGATGGCCCGGCTGGCTGCCCGCTCGGTCGCCTCGCCGACGAGGACCGAGCCGGGTGGGGCGACCGACTGGAGCCGGCTCGCCGTGTTCACGAGATCGCCGGCGACCATCCCTTCGCCGGTCGCCCCGACGCTCACCGCGGCCTCGCCCGTGAGCACGCCGGCGCGGGCCTGGATCGATGGCCCGAGCGTCTGGACGACGTCGACGAGCTCGAGCCCCGCACGCACCGCCAGCTCAGCGTCGTCCTCCCGGGTCACCGGCGCCCCCCAGACCGCCATGACCGCGTCGCCGATGAACTTCTCGACCGTGCCGCCGTAGCGGGCGATCACCTCGCGGGCGAGACCGAAGTAGCGGGTCAGGAGCGCGCGCGTCTCCTCCGGGTCACGCCCTTCAGCAAAGGAGGTGAAGCCGACGAGGTCGGCGAAGAGCACGGAGACCAAGCGCCGCTCGGCCCTCGGCGCGGCCAGCGTCGCGGGTGTGGTCGACGGCGCGGCGGACGCAGCGGCCTGCGCGCTCGACGGACCGAGCACGGTCCCGCACTCGCCGCAGAACTTCGCGTCGGGCGCGTTGGCGGCACCACACGCGGGACAGGCGATGGCCAGACGGGCGCCGCACTCCTTGCAGAACTTGCGACCCGGCTCGTTGGCGGTCCCGCAGCTGGAACAGAGCACGCTCACGACCCCTCCGGCGGTTTGGAGCGCCTAGCGTATCGGAACGTCGCGGCCACTACCACTCCGGATAGAGCGTCTCATACGGGAGGTTCGCTCGGATCGATTGACGCTACTCGGAGCACCATGCAATAGTCGGCGGGCGCCCCGCGCCCGCCGGCCCGATGGCACCCGGCCGCCCGTTCGTCCTCCGGAACCCGAGCCCCTTTTAGGGAGGGCACCCGTGGTCAGTCTCGCCCCGCCGGCCCTCGCGAGCGACAGATCGTCGCTCCTCCAGGTGCGAGGCGTCTCGAAGCACTACAGCGGGCTGGTCGCGCTCTCCGACTACTCCCTGGACCTCTCGCCCGGAGCGATCCACGGCGTCATCGGTCCGAACGGCGCCGGGAAGACGACGCTGTTCAATCTCCTCTCCGGCATGGTCCGGCCCTCGTCCGGCACGATCCACCTCCAGGATACGGAGATCACGCATCTGCCGGCCCATCGGGTTGCCCGGCTGGGGATCGCGCGCACGTTCCAGAGCATCCGCCTGTTCGACGATATGACCGTCATCGACAACGTGAAGGTCGCCAGCCAGCGCCATCTGCCCGGCTCGCTGTTGTCCACCATCGTGACCTCTCGTTCCTTCCGGCAGCGAGAGGACGAGATCGAAGCCCGATCTGCCGAGCTCCTCGGTCTGGTCGGGCTCGCGGACCGAGCGGACCGCTTCGCCCGAAGCCTGCCCTACGGCGACCAGCGCCGGCTCGAGATCGCTCGAGCCGTGGCGACCGACCCGAAGATCCTGCTTCTCGACGAGCCGAGTGCCGGGATGAACCCGGTGGAGACCGGGGACCTCCTGGCCTTGATCCGGCGGCTTCGGGACGAGCTGGGGATCACGATCATCCTCGTCGCCCACGACATCCCGCTCGTGATGAACCTCTGCCATCGGATCCAGGTCCTCAACTACGGGGTGCTGATCGCAGATGGCGACCCCGCCACGGTGCGCGTGGATCCGGATGTCATCGCGGCCTACCTGGGTCAGGCGAAGCATGCTTGAGCTCGAGGACGTTCACGTGTACTACGGGAACATCCGGGCTTTGGACGGGCTGTCGTTGCGCGTCGAAGGCGGGGAGTTGGTCGCTCTCATCGGATCGAACGGCGCCGGCAAATCGACCACGCTGAAGTCGATCTCGGGGCTCATCAGGCCCCGTCGGGGAACGATCCGCTACGAGGGCCACGACATCACCCAGGAATCGACCGATCGGATCGTCGAGCTGGGCATCTCCCACTGCCCGGAGGGCCGCCGGATCTTCGGGCGCCTCACGGTTCGCGAGAACCTTGTCCTGGGCGGCATCCAGCGCCGCCAGGCCGACGTCCACCGGGACATCCAGATGGTGAGCGAGCTGTTCCCGCGCCTAAGCGAACGAATGGATCAGGCGGGCGGGACGCTCTCCGGGGGCGAGCAACAGATGCTGGCGATCGCCCGGGCCCTGATGAGCAAACCCCGCCTGCTCATCCTCGACGAGCCGTCGCTCGGCCTTGCACCGCTGATGGTCGAGCATATCTTCGAGGTCATCGAGGACCTGAAACGCCAGGGCCTCACGATCCTGCTCGTGGAGCAGAACGTCCATCACGCCCTCGACGTGGCCGACCGGGCGTACGTCGTCGAGGCCGGGCGCATCGGCCTCGAGGGCCCGGCCGCTTCGCTCCGCCACGATCCGCGCGTCGAGCGGTCGTACCTGGGGCTCTGAGCGATGGCCGCCTATGCCCTCCAGCAGGTCGTCAACGCCCTGAGCGCGGGTAGCCTCTACGCGCTGATGGCCGTCGGGCTGGCCTTGATCTTCAGCATCCTGCGGCTGATCAACTTCGCGCACGGCGACATCATGATGATCGCCGGGTACCTCGCCGCCTTCGCGCTGTTCGCCGGTCTTCCACTGCCCGCGGCGATCGTGACCATGCTCATCGGCACGATCGTCGTGGGGCTCCTGATGGAGCGAATCGCCTACCGACCGATCCGAGGGGCTCCGGACGTGGCGATGCTGCTGACCTCGTTCGCCGTCGGCCAGATCCTCCAGAACGGGACGCTGCTGGTGAGTCGGCTCGCCGGCCAGCCTGTCCAGATCGCGTTCCCGGCGCCGGATCTCCTCGATGGGGTGGTTTCCCTGGGCGCGCTCACCGTCTCCCGAGTGAACCTGGCGAGCTTTGCCATCGGTGCCATCCTCGTCGGCCTGCTCACGGTCTTCGTCACGCGTACCCGACTCGGTCTCTCGATGCATGCCGCGGCCGAGGACCTGGTGGCGGCCCAACTGATGGGCATCAGGGTGAACCGTGTCGTGGCCACTGCCTTCGCGATCGCATCGGGATTTGCCGCCGTGGCCGGGTTCATGTACGCATCCCAGGCCGGCCAGATCAATCCGTACCTCGGTTTCACGCCGGTCCTCAAGGCGTTCATCGCGGCGGTCATCGGCGGCTTCGGGAGCATTTCCGGGGCCATCATCGGCGCCTATACGCTGGGGTTCCTCGAGATCATCCCGACCGCGCTGGCGGGCATCGCCGACATCCTGCCGCGGGGCTCGGTATCTCCGGAGCTCCACGATCTCCTGGCCCGATTCCTGCCCAGCGGGATGGCCAGCTACCGCGACGCCTTCGTCTTCGTGTTCCTGATCCTGGTGCTCCTGTTCCGTCCGAACGGCATCCTCGCGGGCGCCGCCCAGGAGGAGACACCGTGAGCCTCCCGCGCCGCATGACGGGCCCGTTGGTGACCGTCCTCGGGCTGAGCATCGCCCTGGCTCTCCTGGACGCGTCCGGGCTCGCCTTCTGGCAGGGCCTCGTCATCAACCTGGCGATCTTCATCATCCTCGTCGTGAGCCTCAACCTGGCCAGCGGGTTCACCGGAGTGTTCTCGCTCGGCCACATCGGGTTCATGGCCCTCGGCGCCTACATCTCGGCGATCCTGACCTTGCCGCTGCGGGAGAAGGCCAACTACCTCCCGAATCTGCCGTCGTGGCTCGCCTCGGTCCACCTCGACGGAATGCTCGGGCCACTCCCCCTGGGATGGCTGGTCGCGACGCTCATCGCGGGCGTGATCGTGGCAACGGTCGCGCTCCTCGTCGGCGCCGTCCTGATGCGCCTGTCCGGCCATTTCGTGGCGGTGGCCACGCTCGGGTTCCTCGTCATCGTTCGCGTGATCCTGTTCAACGCGGACGATCTCACCCGGGGATCACGAACGTTTTCCAACGTGACCCCGTACACCAACCTCTGGTGGGCCTGGGCCTGGGCCGTGGTCGCCGTCTATGTCGTCTGGCGTCTGAAGCGGTCCCCCTATGGCCGAGCCATGTTCGCCCAGCGGCGCGATCGCTGGGCGGCACAGTCGGTCGGGATCTCGATCCTCCGGCCACGTCTGCTGGCGTTCGTGGTCAGTGCCTTCTTCACCGCGATCGCGGGATCGCTGTACGCGCACTTCATCACGTCGTTCTCGCCGACCGTCTTCTACTTCGACCTGACGTTCCGGGTGATCACGATGCTCGTGGTCGGTGGCATGGGGTCGGTCAGCGGGTCCATCATCGGCACGGCCGTCATTCTCGCCCTCGCCGAAGGGCTTCGCCGCGTCGAGGACGCGAC
>JBGPMJ010000094.1:0-8464 GCA_041486935.1 Candidatus Limnocylindria bacterium
CACGACGATCATGTTGAACTTCGTCGCCGTCGCGATCCTCGCGGCGATGGTCAGCGGCCCGCTCAAGGTTCCCGCATCGCCGCAGCCGATCACCCTCGACGTCGGCCATGCGGCGCTACCGATCATCATCGGCCGCAACGGACATATCGGGATCGTCTATGCACTGCTCATGGCGTTGGTCTACGGCTGGCTGCTCTTCCGGACGACGCGCGGCTTCGAGATCAGGACAACCGGCGCCAACCCCGACGCCGCCAGATACGCCGGGATGTCGCCGCGCCGGATCATCGTCTGGACGATGTCGGCCGCGGGCCTCCTGGCCGGGCTCGCAGGCGCGACAGAACTTCTCGGCGTGACCCACATCATGACCGCCTCATACGGGACGACCGTCGGCTTCGATTCCATCGCCGTGGCCCTGCTGGGGCGAACGAGCCCGCTCGGCATCGTCGTGGCGGCTCTCATCTTCGGCGGCATGCGAGCCGGCGCGCCGGGCATGCAGATCGGGGCCGGTGTGCCGGCCGAGCTCGTGGGCGTCATCCAGGCGACGATCCTGTTCTTCCTCGTCGCCAGCCCCGTCGTCCAGCGAGTCTTCCGTCTCAAGAGTGCGAAGGCCCCCATCGAGGAGACCGGGACGTTCACGAGACCCACGGTGGCGAAGCGGTGACCTGCTGATGGAGCAGATCATCCAGTTCGTCTACAGCGTGCCCGTCATCGGCCTCCTCGCCCAGCTCGTCGGTTACCTCATCGCCGTGCTGCCCGACATCTCACCGATCATCCTGCGAGCGGCCGTGCCGATCGCCCTGGCGGCACTGTGCGGCGTCCTGTGCGAGCGCTCCGGGATCGTCAACATCGGGATCGAGGGGACGATGCTCGTGGCCGCCTTCGTCGGTTGGGCGGCCGGCGTCTTCCTCGTGCCGATCCTCGGCGAGGGCGCGGCAGGGACCATCTTCGGCCTCACGCCGGTGCTCCTCATCGCCTTCCTCCTGGCCATCCTGTCGGGCCTCATCGTCGCCGCCGTCCACGCCTGGCTGTCGATATCGGTCCGGGCCGACCAGATCATCGCCGGCACCATCATCAACATCGCCGCCTTCGGCATCACGGGTTACCTCAACACGCTTATATCCAAGAGCTCCCCGGCGGGTGCTGGCGCCTTCACGCAGTTCAAACCACCGAAGGAGCTGCTCGAGCTGCCCTTCGTCGGCTGGATCTTCGAGATGTTCCTGGCCCAGGGCCCGATCGGGATGTCGCTGCTCATCGTGGTCATCGTCTTCCAGATCCTCCTGTTCAGGTCGCGATGGGGCCTCCGGACCCGATCGGTCGGTGAGCACCCTCGGGCGGCCGAGACCGTCGGAATCAACGTCACCGCGCTTCGCTACCGCAACGTCATCCTCGCCGGCGGGCTGGCGGCGCTCGGTGGCGCCTTCCTGTCGCTCGAGGTGACCGGCTCGTTCCAGCAGGGCATGACGGCAGGCCGCGGGTTCATCGGCCTCGCCGCGATGATCATCGGCCGCTGGACGCCGCTCGGCGCCTTCGGTGCCGCGCTCCTGTTCGCCACGTCGGCCGCAATCGGCCAGTCCATCGGGATCGCTCCCCCGCCCGGCGACCTGGGCGCCATCCTCGACAAGCTGCCCGGCCAGTTCTTCGACGCCCTGCCCTACCTCGCCACGATCGTGGTCCTGGCCGGGGTCGTCGGCAAGAGCATCCCGCCCGCCGCCGATGGGCAGCCATACGAGCGCGAGGCGGCGACGTAGCGGTCGTGACTGCGGAGGAACGCGCCCGGGCACGCGACATCCTCGACCTCCAGGAGGGCACGGGGCCCCTGCCGGTGCTCGACGAGGCGGGGGCGCTCGCGTTGCTGCGCGGAGCCCGGCGCATCGCGGTGGTGGGCGCTTCGCCAGATCCCGGACGGCCGTCGTACGCGGTGATGCGCTACCTGCAGCACCAGGGGTACGAGTGCGTGCCGGTCAACCCCAACGCCCGGGACGTGCTCGGCATCCGCTCGTTCGCCACGCTGGAGGAGGCGGTGGCGGCCAGCGGGCCGTTCGACATCGTGGACGTGTTCCGTCGCCCCGAGTCCGCCGCGGACGTCGCTCGCTCGGCGGTCGCGACCGGCTGCGGGGCGCTCTGGCTCCAGCTCGGCGTGGTCAGCTGGGAGGCCGCGCGCATCGCTCACGAGGGCGGCCTGCCCGTGGTCATGGACCGCTGCACCGCCATCGACCACCGGCGCCTGCGGGGACGTTGACGACCTGGGATCCTGCGGGCCTGCTGCCTGATCCATTCGCCACGGACATAGCCACGGCTGCAGGGGCGGCCCCGAGCCGCGGCGTGGACCTCATCGGCGCCGATCCATCGCTGGGGGGCATGGATCGCGGCTCATGAGGCGTCGTCAGCGCCGCGAATCGTGCCTCTGGCTCACGGGCTATGCCCCACAGGCATGGAGGCGCGCCGGCCGCACTGCGAGCCGCCGCAGCCGCCGCCGCCGCCGCAGCCGCTGGCCGTCCGCGTCAGGCCAGCCAGAAGCCCAGGAACAGCAGCAACAGGCCGATGCCGCCGACGGCCATCCAGCGCTGGGCCTGGCGGCGCAGCTCGGCCTGCATCAGCTCGGCGCTGCTCGGCTGGGTCTCGGGGGCGGCGGTGCGGCGGCCACCGCGCCAGGAGTCGTAACGGGCGAGGTTTCGCTCCTGGGTGCGCAGCGCCATGTAGCGCCGGTAGGGTTCGCGGACGCGCAGCAGGGCGACGGCGATGAGCGCGGCACCTGCCGCGATGAGCAGCACGCTCGCCACGCCCACGGTCAGTCGAGCCCGAGGCGCTCGCGCAGCAGCGCCTGCACGACGCTCGCCTGCGCCTGGCCGCGCGTGGCCTTCATGACCTGGCCCACGAGGAAGCCGCTCGCCTGGCCCTTGCCGGCCCGGACGTCGGCGACGGCCCCGGGGTTTGCGGCCAGGACCTCGTCGATGATGCCGATGAGCGCATCGCGGTCGCTGATCTGCGTCAGGCCCAGGTCGGCCACGATCTCGTCCACGGGCTCCCCGCTCCTGGCGTGGCGCTCGAAGACCTGCTTCGCGTTCGTGCCCGAGATCGCGCCCTCGGCCACCAGGCGCACGAGCCGGCCGAGCTGCGCCCCGTCGACCGCGGACGCACCAGTGCCACTCCCCTCCCCGGCCCCCTTGGCCAGGCGCAGGTACTCCCCGGTGACCCAGTTCGCGACCGCCTTGGGGGCGAGGCCGGGCTCGGCGGCCAGCGCCGCCTCGAAGATCGCCGTGGCGCGCGGGTCGGCGACCAGCACCGCCGCGTCGTAGGCCGAGAGCCCCAGCTCGTCCCGGTAGCGCACCCGCCGAGCCGCCGGCAGCTCCGGCAGCCCCGCCCGGATCGCGTCGAGCCAGGCCCGGTCGGCGCGCAACGGCGGCAGGTCCGGCTCGGGGAAGTAGCGGTAGTCGTCCGAATCCTCCTTGATGCGCATCGTGTACGTGATGCCGCGGTCGTCGTCCCAGCCTCGCGTCTCCTGCACCAGGACCTCGCCGGCGCCGAGGGCGCGGGCCTGCCGCTCGATCTCGAAGGCGATGGCCCGCTCGACCGAGCGGAAGGAATTCATGTTCTTGACCTCGGTCCGCGTCCCGAAGGCCTCCGTCCCGACCGGCCGCAGCGAGACGTTGGCCTCGACGCGCATCTGGCCCTCTTCCATGGCGGCGTCGCTGGCGCCGATGGCGAGGAGCAGCAGCCGCAGCTCCTCGGCGTAGCGGCGCGCCTGCTCCCCCGTGCGCAGGTCGGGTTCGGTGACGATCTCCATGAGCGGCATGCCCGAGCGATTGAAGTCGACCAGCGACACGCGGCGACCACCAGCGTCCGTGGCGTGGATCAGCCGCGCGGTGTCCTCTTCGAGGTGGGCGCGTCGGATGCCCACCGTCACCGGGCCTTCGGACGTGTCGAAGGTGAGGTGCCCGTTGGCCGCCAGGGGCAGGTCGTACTGGCTGATCTGGTAGCCCTTGGGCAGGTCGGGGTAGAAGTAGTTCTTGCGGTCCCAGCGCGTGAACTCGGGCGTGGCGGCCCCGATGGCGATGCCCGTGGCCAGCACCAGCTCGACCGCCCGGCGGTTGATGACCGGCAGCGTGCCGGGCAGGCCCAGGCAGACGGGGCAGGTGCGCGAGTTCGGCGGCGCGTCCTTGATGTCCGTCGAGCAGCCGCAGAACATCTTCGAGGCAGTCTTGAGCTGGACGTGGATCTCGATGCCGATGACCGCCTCGTAGCGGGCGGCGATCGGCGTCGGCGCGGCGGCGCCCATCAGACGGCGCCCATCAGAGCGAGCCGAGGAACTGCTCGATGCGCACCAGCGCCTCCTCGAGCCCCACGTAGCTCGTGGCGTAGCAGGCGCGCACGTGGCCCTCGCCGGAGGGCCCGAAGGCGTCCCCGGGCACGACCGCGACCCGCTGCTCGAAGAGAAGCCGTTCGCTGAACGCGGCGCTGGTCAGGCCGGTGCCGGCGATGTTGGGGAAGGCGTAGAAGGCGCCGCGCGGCTCGAACGTGGGCAGCCCGATGCGGTTCAGCCCGTCGACGAACATGCGCCGCCGGCGGTCGTACTCGGCGACCATGCGCTGGACGTCCATCTCCGCCCCGGTGAGCGCCACGAGCGCCGCGTCCTGTGCCGTCGTGGGCGCGGACATGATCCCGTACTGGTGGACCTTGAGGATGCCCTCGAGGATGTCGCGCGGCGCGGCCGCCCAGCCCACGCGCCAGCCGGTCATGGCGTACGCCTTGGAGAAGCCGCCGAGCAGGATCGTCCGCTCGCGGGCGCCCCCGAACGAGCTGAAGGCGTGGTGCACGTGATCGCCGTAGACGAGCCGGTCGTAGATCTCGTCGCTCACCACGAGCAGGTCGTGGCGCGCGGCGATCTCGGCGATGGCGCGCGTCTTCGCCTCGGGCAGGACGGCGCCGGTCGGGTTGCAGGGGTAGCCCAGGAAGATGGCCTTCGTGCGCGGCGTGATGGCCGCCTCGACCGCCGCCGGGTCCAGCTCGAAGTCGCCGTCGAGGTGGGTCGGGATGAGGACTGGTGTGCCGCCGTTGAAGAGGATCGCCGGCAGGTAGGCGACGTAGCTCGGCTCGTGGAGGATGACCTCGTCGCCGGGGTCGACGATGGCCGCCATCGTCGCCGCCACCGCCTCCGAGGCACCCACCGTGACGAGCAGCTCGCCCTGCGGGTCGTAGCTCACGCCGTACAGCCGCTCCAGGTGCGTGGCCAGCGCCCGGCGCAGCTCGAGCGTGCCGAAGTTGCTCGTGTAGTGCGTGCGGCCGGCGCGCAGCGAGCGCACACCCGCCTCGACGATCTGCGGCGGGGTCGTGAAGTCGGGCTCGCCGACGCCGAGGCTGATGACGTCGGGCATCGTGGCGATGACGTCGAAGAACTTCCGTATGCCCGAGGGCGGCACCGCCTGCACGCGCTGTGCAAGGCGGCTCTTCGTCGTGGCGGGGACGTCGGTGGTCATGGTCGCGAGTATAGGGCGGGTCGCCCCGGGCTCAGGCGTGGGCGAAGGCCATGCGCTCGGCCGGCGTGGGCGTGGCCGGGTCCTCCAGCGCCCCCAGATCGGCGGGGTCGAACCGTCGCCACGCGGCATCGGCGGTGATCGCCTCGTAGGCGCGCCCGAGGCGGAAGAGCGTGCCTTCGGCCCAGGCCCGGCCGATGAACTGGAGTCCGACGGGCAGTCCCTCCGAGAGGCCGCAGGGCACCGAGAGCCCGGGCAGGCCGGCGATGTTGACCGGCAGCGTGCAGGCGTCCGAGAGGTACATCGCGACCGGGTCGTCGAGGCGGGCGCCGAGCGGGAAGGCGACGGTCGGGCTGGTCGGGGCCACCAGGGCGTCCACGCTCGCGAAGGCGGCGTCGAAGTCGGCCTTGATGAGCGTGCGCACCTTCTGCGCCTTGAGGTAGAAGGCGTCGTAGTAGCCGGCCGAGAGCGCGTACGTGCCGAGCATGATGCGGCGCTTCACCTCTGCCCCGAAGCCCCGACCCCGCGTGGCGAGGTAGTTGCCGAGCACGTCGCCCTCGTGCTCGCTGTAGCCGAAACGCACGCCGTCGTAGCGGGCGAGGTTCGCCGAGGCCTCGGCGGGCGCGACGATGTAGTAGGTCGCGAGGCCGTAGTCGGTGTGCGGCAGGTCGACCTCGACCACCGTGGCGCCGGCCGCCTCCAGTGCCGCGACCGCCTCGCGCACGCGGGCCTCGACGCCCGCTTCCATGCCCTTGACGAAGTACTGCCGTGGCAGGCCCAGGCGCAGGCCGCTCAGCCAGCCGGCGGCCTCGTCGTCGCTCACGGCCAGCTCCGTGGACCAGTCGGCAACGGGGATCGGCGCGGAAGTCGAGTCGCGCTCGTCCCGGCCGGCGATCGCCTGGAGTAGCGTGGCGGCGTCGCGCGTGTCGCGCCCGAACGGGCCGACCTGGTCGAGCGAGCTGGCGAACGCGATGATGCCGTAGCGGCTGACGCGCCCGTAGGTCGGTTTCAGGCCGACCACGCCACAGAGCGCCGCGGGCTGGCGGATGGAGCCGCCGGTGTCCGTGCCGATGCCCAGTGGCACGTGGTACGAAGCCACGGCCGCAGCCGAGCCGCCGCTGCTGCCGCCGGGGACCCGCGTGAGGTCCCAGGGGTTGCTCGTCGGCCCCCAGGCCGAGTGCTCGGTCGAGGAGCCCATGGCGAACTCGTCCATGTTCGTCTTGCCGGGCACGACCGCGCCGGCCTCGTCGAGGCGCTCGGCGATATGGGCGTCGTAGGGGCCGACGAAGCCCTCGAGGATGCGGCTGCCCGCGGTCGAGGGGCGCCCCCGGGTGACGACGAGGTCCTTCAGCGCGACGGGGATGCCGAGGAGCCCTGGCAGGGCGGCGAGGGCCTCATCCCCTGCCCCGCGGGCCGAGGCGAGTCGGCCATCCGCCGACTCGGCGGCGTCGCGGGCCCCGTCGTCGTCGAGCGACGCCCAGGCGTGGAGCGGCCGATCCGTGGCCCGGATGCGCGCCAGCGACGCCTCCAGTAGCTCGCGCGCGGATACGTCCCCGGCGCGCAGCGCGGCCGCCATCTCGTGGGCGCGGAGACGGGTCAGGTCGGTGCCGGCCACGGCTACTCGTACTCCGCGATGATGCCGGGCACGACGACGTGGTCCCCGGCGCGCTCCGGCGCTCCCGCCAGCGCCTCGTCCACGGGCAGGCTCGGCGTCACGACGTCGGCGCGCAGGATGTTCTCCAGCTCGATCGTCTGCGCCGTGGGGGCGATGTGCTCGGTGTCCAGCTCGGCCAGCACGGCGTACTGGTCGAGGATGTGGTTGAGCTGACCCTCGAGGCGCGTCAGCTCCTCCTCGGTGAGGCCGAGGCGGGCGAGGTGGGCGACATGGGCGACGTCGTCGCGCGAGAGGGTGGCCATCACGGAAGGATAGCGGGCCGTCGGGCGAAGACGCCTGCGGCGTCAGCCGAGGCAGCGCAACGTCGAGCAGTCCGGCTTCTGGCCGGTCAGCCAGACGTTGTAGAGGCGAATGAGGCCGTCCAGCGCGCCACGGACCGGCTCACCTGCGTAGTGCGCGCACGTCTCACGCCCCATCGTGCTCTCGCAGTGCTCGTGCGTCGCCACTCCGTGGGTCCGGACGAAGTACTCCTCGTCGTGCCGGTGGAGCGCGCGTCGATAGTCGAGCTGGTGATGGCGCAGCTCGTACCCGTACTCGGCCATGTGCCAATCGCGACCATGCGGCCGCCATCGCTCCTGGAGCACGAGGTCGACCGGCGCCGATCCCCGCTCGACAGGCAGCCGGGTCGCGACATCCATGACGAGGTCGTCACCGTCGCGCGCCCAGACGACCTCGTCGCCGTCATCGGGCTGTAAGACCGTCGCGCCGTAGCGCTCCGCTTCAGCGATCACATCAGCCAGATAGCCGAGAAGCTCGCCCGTCGAAGCGGTGATCACCGCCGAAGGGACTGCACGTGCTCCGGCAACGACTCACCCGCGCCGATGGCAACCCTCTTCGTCGCCTGACCGATCCCGACTCGCCGCCGCTTCGGGACGAAGCCGGACCGCCACAGGTCGAAGGCAACGACCGGCACCCGGAAGATGCGGGCGGAGACACGGAGCGCGGGGATCTCATCGCGATGGATCTTGGCCAGGACCGTGTCGACGCTCACCTCGAGCATGCCGGCGACCTCTTGAGGGCTGTAGTAGAGCTTGTTCATCGCTTGCCTCTTGCCGTGTGTGCGTCATCCGTACGATACCGCATAGACCGGCTATGTCAAGCGACGGCGCGTTCCTACCCCTTCGGCTCGCCCACGAACCTGAGACCAAGCTCCGCCCACTGGCCCGCGTCGGCGGATGAGGGCGCCTCGAGCATGAGGTCGCTGCCCGACTGCGTCTTGGGGAACGCCATGACCTCGCGGATGTTCGTCTGGTAGGTGAGGATCATGGCCCAGCGGTCGATGCCCAGGGCGATGCCGCCGTGGGGCGGGGCGCCGTAC
>JBGPMJ010000095.1:0-8375 GCA_041486935.1 Candidatus Limnocylindria bacterium
GCATCGAGCACGAGGCGGTCAGCCACCGGACTCGACATCGTCGTCGCGACCGCGGTCCAGGCGCACCGCGTCGACCGCGCTCAGCGTGCTCGGGTGCAGCTCGGCCATGCGCTTGCCGTGCTCCACAAGGCGGTCGAGGGCCGCCAGGGCGCGCTGTCGTCGCTCCGCCGGGTCCGGGTCGAGCCGCCGGCCCTCCTCGACCGACACCAGCATGGCCAATGGCTTGTGGTCGCGCTCGATGAGGAATCGCTCGCCCGCGGAGGCGGCATCGAGGATCTGCCCCAAGCCCCGCCGCAGATCGAGCGGCGACAACGTTCTCATGGTTGACCATCATAGCGTATTCTGATAGTTACCGAAGAGCCCGCCGCGTAGTCGCTTGACCTGATCGTGGAGCCGCGGGCCGGGGCAGCGTCCGCATGCCGTTCGTCCTAGGATGCCTGGGTCCTGACCGTCAGAGCGAGGGAGCTATGGAAACGATCGCCGTCGTGCTCAGCGTCGGCAAGGAGCACGTCGCCGCATTCGAACAGGGGTTCCAGGACCAGGAGCTGCCTATCTGGCAGGACCTCGAGCGGCGGGGTGTGCTGACGCGCGCCTCGCTGTCGCGCCTGGACATCTCGTCGCGAGCGGTCGAGGGCGCGACGCAGTACCTGGTGGTCGCCGTCTTCGCCACCGGCGAGGGCCATCACGAGCACGACAACGACCCGCGGTTCGCGGCCTGGAACGAACGGGCCGAGGCCTACCAGGTCGCAGACCCGTTGGCGTTCGGCGGCGAGACCATCGTCCGCGTCGATGGCTGAAGGAGGTATCCGTTGAGCAACCTCGTCGACCTCGAGACGCTTCAGCCCTTCGACGTGTGGGGTGAGGCGGTCCGCGCCCGCAAGGTCGAGGGCGAGCGGATCACGCTCGCAATCGTCGAACTCGGGCCGAACGCCATGGTGCCCGAGCATCGCCACGGTGCCGAGCAGATGGGCCTGGTCATCGAGGGTAGCGTCACGTTCACGATCGACGGTGAGACCCGCGACCTCGGACCGGGCGGCACCTGGCGGATCCTGTCGAACCGACCTCACACGGTCCAGGCGGGGCCGGACGGCGCCGTCGTCATCGACGTCTTCACGCCGATCCGTGCCGACTGGGAACGCTACGAACTGCTCGCGCCGCGTCCACCGGTCTGGCCGCGGCGGGCCGACACTCCGTAGATCGCCGAGCGCTCAGGGCGCGAACCGCGCGGCGATGGCCGGATCCATGAAGGCGGTGATGCCACCAATGCCATCAGCGGCCATGTCGAGCACGTGCACGCCGATGGCGATCGCGCTGCCGTCCGGCCGCAACTCCAGGAAGGCCGCCGCGGGCTGACCGTTGGCCGTGGTGATCGGCAGGCGGAAGCGGCCCGCCGGCCCCGCCGCGAAGATCCAGCGGGCCACCAGCTCGGCCACGGCCGCGGGGCCGTCATACCAGGAGGGCGAGGGTGGCATGGCCAGCCGGACGTCATGGCGCAGGGTCGCCACGAGGCCGTCGACGTCGTCCGTCTCCCAGGCGCGAACGTAGGCCTCGAGGAGGCGGCGGATCCGCGGGTCATCAGGGGTGGCGCCCGCCATCGCCTCGAGGCCCGTCCGGTGGTGGCTCCGGCGAAGGGTGGCGCGAGCCCGGTGCAGGGCGCTCGTCACCGCGCCGACCGACATGTCTAGTAGCCCTGCCACCTCCGGCGCGCTCCAGGCCAGGACGTCGCGCAGGATGAGCACGGCGCGCTGGCGTGGCGGGAGCGCCTGGAGAGCGGCGAGGAAGGCGAGCGAGACGCTCTCGCGCAGCGAGTAGCGGGCGGCCGGGTCGAGCGCGGCGTCGACGAGGTAGTCGCCGGGCAGCGGCTCGAGCCAGGTGATCTCGGTCGAGGGCGGCTCGTGCGGGCGGGTCGGATCGGCGGCCTGCCCGAACGCGGTGGGATGCAGCCGGCGCCCGCGGTGCTCGAGGGTGTCGAGGCAGACGCGGGTCACGATGCGGTGGAGCCAGGTGCGCACGGACGCGTCGCCGCGGAACGACCCGCGGCCGCGCCAGGCGCGGATGGTGGTCTCCTGGGCCGCCTCCTCGGCCTCGTGGATGGAGCCCAGGAAGCGGTAGGCCAGCAACACGAGATCGCGGCGTTGGGCCTCGAAGAGCAGCCCGAAGGCCTCGTCGTCCCTCCCGAGCATCGACTGAGCCGTCATGGTCCTCACGGTAGCGCACAGGTTCGGCGCCGGCCGCCGTCTATGTGCATGAACCCCCACGTGCATAGACGGGATGGAGGACGTGAACATGGCGCTCATCACGAAGGTCCAGGGCCGGCTGCGCAGCGCCGACCCGGAGGTCGCGAAGACCGAGCACAACGCCATCGTGGCCAAGCTCGTCGCCCGGACGCAGGCGAACGGTGGCACGGGGCACATGGTCTTCGCTAACGCCGCGGACCCCAGGGACTTCCTGGCCATCGACGGCTGGGAGTCGGTCGAGGGCATGCAGCAGGCGCTGGGGGACCCCTCGGTGCAGGCCGAGCTCGGGAGCATGTTCGACGGGCCGCCGGACGTCACCATCTGGGTGCCGCGCGAGGGCTGGACCGCCTTCTAGCACGATCGACGTCCGGGCAGTCGGCTCATCGCCCGAGTGACCCTCCCTGGTCGAGGGGCGGGCTCCCTGACGTACGCCAGCCGGCGCAGCGTTAGCCGGCGCCGAGGCCGTCATGGACGGCGGCGGGCTGCTCGACGCCACCCCCGGTGCGCATCGGACAGGCCGAAAGGCCGATCGCCGGTCTCGGGGGCCCCATCGACCGCGCGCAATGTCGGCTTACGCTTCCCGGATCGTCGTTGGACAGGGACACGCGCAGGACGTGCCTGCCCGCGGGCTGCTCGGATGTCCACCGACCCGTCCCAGGTGCGCGCCACACTGCAACGAGGGCGATGGTCTGGCCGGGCGCAGGGGGCGCGACGGATGCGGTGGTCCATCCCTCTCGGGCGGAACGTCGTTGGGCGGGCGATCATCCAGTCACGTGCTAGGGTGCCACGATGACCGGCTTCGACTTCGCCTACGAGGGACCGCCGCCGCCGTGGGACATCGGCCGCCCGCAGCCGGCCTTCGTGCGACTGGCCGCACAGGGCGCCATCGTGGGTCCCGTCCTCGACGCTGGCTGCGGCACCGGCGAGAACGCGCTGCACCTCGCCGGGCTCGGGTTCGAGGTCACGGGGCTCGATGCGGCCCCGACCGCGATCGCGGGGGCGCGGGCGAAGGCGGCACAACGCGGGCTGGCGGTGGGGTTCGTGGTGGGTGATGCGCTCGCCCTGGCGCAGCTGGGCCGGACCTTCGACACGGTCATCGACTGCGGGTTGTTCCACGTCTTCGGAGACGCCGATCGAGCCACATACGTGGCCGGCCTTGCGGCCGCCGTGAACGCGGGTGGGCGCATCCACATCCTCTGCTTCAGCGACCGGCAGCCGGGCGTCTGGGGACCGCGGCGCGTGACGGAGACCGAGCTTCGGGCGGCTTTCACGGACGGGTGGCGGGTGGAGGCGATCGAGCCCGAGCGGTTCGAGACGAACAACGAGGGGCCACCCGTCGAGGCCTGGCTGGCCACGTTCGTGCGTCGCGTGCCGTGACCGCATTGCCGAGCCGGCAGCCAGCACCGAGCCCCACGCCCAGTCGGAGACCCACACCGAGCCCCTCCCGCGCTGCCGGGCGACGTCGCACCCTCTACCGCGATGGCGCCCTCGCCGACGGCCGCTCCGATCGGCTGCGGCTCGGGGTGAGCATCCTTGTCGAGGACGGCGTCATCCGCTGGATCCGACCCGCGGGCGACGAGGGGCCGCCCGGGCGGCGCGCCGGGCTGCGCGTCATCGACGCCTCGGGCTCGACGTTCGTGCCCGGCATGGTCGACGCGCACAGCCACCTGACGATGCCCGGCGGCGCACACTGGATCGATCGCGGCTTCGACCCGCCCGAGCGGCTCGTCGAGGTCGCAGAGGCGAACGCCGTCCTCCTCGGCCGGGCGGGGGTGCGCTGGGTGCGCGACGTCGGCGCGCCGCGCGGCCGGGACCCCGTCGATGGGCGAGAGCGGGCCCTGAGCCTCGGCCTTCGGGATCGCTGGCGCGGCATCCCCGGCTACCCGATGATCCGCGCCGCCGGGACCTGGATCAGCCGTCGGGAGTCGCTGCCGGCGGGACTGACGATCGAGGTCACGAGCGGCGACGCGCTTCGCCGCGCCGCGCTGGGCCAGCTCGAGGACGGGGCGGACCTCGTGAAGCTCTACCTCGACGGCCCCGACCGCGAAAGCGCGCCGTGGTCGGTGTCCGAGGTACGGCGGGTCGTGGAGGGCGTGCACGCGCGCGGCGCACGGGTGACGGCCCACGCCTCGCGGTTGTCAGGGGCACGCGTCGGCGCCGATGCCGGCGTGGACGCCCTGGAGCACGGCTTCGAGCTCGACGCCGATGTGGCCCGGATGATGGCGGCGAACGGCGTGGTGCTCGTCTCGACGCTCGCCGTCTTCCGCTCGTGGCTGACCTTCGGGCGCACGACCGGCCTCCCGCGCTTCGCCACCGACGACGGGCAGCGAACGATCCTCGAACGGCAGGAGGCGGCCGAGGCGGCGATCCGCACAGCCGACCGGGCGGGCGTCGCGATCGCTGCCGGGACCGACTTCGGCGGCGGATCGACGCGCGCCAACCAGCTCGCCTGGGAGGTCGAGGCGCTCGTCCGCGCCGGCCTCGAGCCGTGGCAGGCGCTCGGCGCCGCCACCTGGCGAGGCGGCGAGTTGCTCGGCGAAGCCGAGGCCGGCGTGATCCGTGAGGGTGGCCCCGCCGACTTCAGCCTGGTGCACGGCGACCCGATCAGCGACCCGTCGGCGCTCTGGCGGGTGTGGCACGTGGCCTGGCTCGACTAGCCGGCCTATCCCTCGGGGTCGGTGAAGCGGCGGGTGTTGCCCATGGCCGGCCAGGCCTGCGCCTGGACGGTCTTGAGCAGCTGCTGCAGGTGGTTGCGGTCGTGCAGGCACCACTCGTTGAGCAGCTCGCGTACCGTGAGCCGCCCCACGGTGCCATGGATGGCCGCCCGCTCGAGATCTTCGGGCGCCAGGGAGCGCACGAGGGCCACGGCCTCGGCACGACTCGCGTTCAGCTCATCGATGAGCACGGTGGCCGGTTTCGCACAATCAGCGCGCGCCGCGGCCACTGACGGTTGGTCCCAGCCCTCCTCGTCTGGCTCGTTACCCTCTGGAGCGGCCAGGATGCGCCGGATGCGCCCCGTGAAGCCGCGCCGGTCGGCCTCCACGATGTGGCCGACGACCTCGTTGGCGCACCACTCCCCGTCGGCGGGCCGCCAGCCGGCCAGCTCGTCAATGGCGTACAGCTCGGCGGCGACGACGTCCGACGTCGCCTTCAGCAGCCGCGCCACCTCATCCACCGTCAGGCCGGACGCGGAGGGATCGCGCGGGAGTCGAGTCGGGTCGAACCCAGCCATGATCAGCCCCTCTCGCCTTGTGCGCGCAGCATCGCCTTGTAGGCGCGCTTGCCTTCCTGGTAGCGCGCCAGCGCCTCCGGGGAGTCGACGTCGCCCAGGGTCGGATGGTCGGGCGCCACCGACTCCCAGCCAGCCGGTCGCACGCCGAGGCGCTTGCCCAGCACGGCGATGAGCGTCTTCGCCTTCATCTCGCCGATGCCCGGCAGGGCCAGCAACCGCCGCTCCAGGTCGCGACCATCCTGCGCCCCGGTCCAGACCCGTGACGCATCGCCGCCGTGGTCGCGGACGATGGCCGCGCACAGCTCCTGCACGCGCCGGGCCATGTTGCCCGGGAAGCGGTGGAGGGCCGGCCGCGCGCGGAAGATCTCATCGAGCGCGCCCGGGTCCATCGCCGCGATCCTCGCCGCGTCCAGCGAACCAAGCCGCCGCTGCAGCTCGAGCGGGCCGCCGAACGCCTTCTGCACCGTCACCTGCTGGTCCAGCACGAAGCCGATCAGCAGCGCCAGCGGGTCTCGCGCCAGCAGCGCGTCGGCCGCGGCATCGCCGGTGTAGTGGAGCCGATCGGTGGTCATCCGCGGATGGTACGACGCGAGCCGCCGATGGTCACGTTTGACAGAACCGCCCGGAGGCCGGATAGTGGGGCGACCTCATGAACAACGGCTCGCTGGTCTGAGCAATCGATCCACTCGCTCCCGCGCCGCCGTCGAGGTCACAGACCATACCGCTCCGGGTGCCCATACCCGTCGAGCGCACACATTCATCATCGCCGTGCCGCGGCGGGACCGGATCCGTCCCCGAGCCGCGCCGGCCGGAAGGAACGACCGACGCGATGCTCTCGCGCAGCACGAATACCCTCACATCCATCACCCAGCGCCAGGCGGCCATGCGCCGCCTCCAGCACCAGCAGCGGACCACGACGGCCCGTCTGTACTGCCGGACCAACGGCTGCACGACGTTCATGAACCTCGACAGCCTGACCGGCATCGCCACCTGCCCTATCTGCGGCGCACGCCGCCGGATCGACTGAGCGCGGTCGGGCCCGCGTGACCTTCGACGACCTCGGGCTCCTGCCCGAGCTCCGGCGCGTCGTGCGCGAAGAGGGCTACACCGAGCCGACGCCCGTCCAGGCCCAGGCCATCCCCCTCGTCCTGCAGGGCCGGGACCTGCTCGCGGCCGCGCAGACCGGCACCGGCAAGACGGCGGCCTTCGCGCTGCCCATCCTGCAGCGCCTGAAGCCGCAGGCCAACAGCTCCTTCTCCCCGGCTCGCCATCCGGTCCGTGCGCTGGTCCTGACGCCGACCCGCGAGCTGGCCGTGCAGGTCGAGGAGGCCACGCGGACGTACGGGCGACACCTGCCCCTGCTGCGGCTCACGACCGTGTACGGTGGCGTGCCCATCGACCCCCAGACGGCGGCCCTGCGCGGCGGCGTCGAGATCCTCGTGGCCACGCCCGGACGGCTGCTCGACCACGTCGGGCAGCGCAACGTCGCGCTCGGCCAGGTCGAGGTGCTCGTTCTCGACGAGGCCGACCGGATGCTCGACATGGGCTTCCTGCCGGACATCCGGCGCATCCTCGAGCTGCTGCCGGAGCGCCGCCAGAACCTGCTCTTCTCGGCCACCTTCTCGGATGACATCCGCCGCCTCTCCGGTTCCATCCTGCGCGATCCGGCCACGGTCGAAGTGGCGCCGCGCAACACGACGGCGGAGGGCGTGCGGCAGATCGTCTACCCCGTCGACCGCGACCGCAAGGAGCAGCTTCTAGCGCACCTCATCCGCAAGGAGGACCTGCGCCAGGTGCTCGTCTTCACGCGTACGAAGATCGCGGCGCGACGCCTCGCGACCTGGTTGGAGCGCGACGGCATCGCCGCCGAGGCCATCCACAGCGATCGCACGCAGCCCGAGCGGACGCGCGCCCTCGAGGCCTTCAAGCGGGGTGATGTGCGCGTGCTGGTAGCCACCGACGTGGCCTCACGCGGCCTCGACATCGAGGACCTGCCGCACGTCGTGAACTTCGAGCTGCCCTTCGTGGCCGAGGACTACATCCACCGCATCGGCCGCACCGCGCGCGCCGGCGCGGAGGGCGACGCCATCTCGCTCGTCTGCATCGATGAGGTCGATCTGCTGCGGGGCATCCAGCGCATCCTCAAACGCGCCCTCCCGTGGGCCGTCGAGGAGGGCTTCGTCCCCGACCGCAACGCCGAGCCGCGCCCGGTGCACGCGCGCAGCTCCTACTCGGGCGGGGGTCGCGGCGCCTCCGCGGTCGTTGATGGACGGTCTCGCGCGGCCAGCGGGCGGGGCGCGCGGCGCTGACCGGGCCGGACGCCCGGTCGGGACTCAGCTCAGGCTGAAGCGCCGGCGCTTGAGCAGCGGCTCCGCTGAGGACCGGCGAGCGCCGATGCGACGCAGCGTCGCGTCGATCTCGTCCACGTAGGGGCGACCCTCAGGCCTCGACTCGAGCCAGATGAGGTAGCCCGGGTCCACGCGCGCGATCTCGCCTATCGACCAGCCGATGTGGCGGCCGAACTCGAGCATGCTGCCCGAGGAACGACCTGGCGGCGGGCCGGCCGCGCCGGTTCCCGGCTTCATGCCCAGGCCCCAGCGGTGCCCGCCCGGCTGGTATGCGCCGGCCGCGGGATCGGCCGCCGGCGTCGTGGCGCCGTTGCCGGCACCCGGCACAGCGTATGACGTTCCGCGGTGTGCGCGGTCCCAGAGCGCCCGGCGCTGCTCGTCGCCGATCAACTCCCAGGCGGCGTTGATGGCGACCATGCGGATCTGCGCCTCGGGCCCGGACAGGACGTCCGGGTGGAACCGCCGCGCGAGCGCGCGATACGCCGCGGTGATCACCTCGTGGCTCGCCGTCGGGTCCACCTGCAGGACCGTGTAGGGATCGAGCTCGTTCATCGCGAC